>JAEZEK010000333.1 GCA_023417735.1 Pseudomonadota bacterium
CGGAACGAGGGGTCCTCGGCGGCCAGGCGGTTGAGGGCGAGGCCCATCTTCTCCTGGTCGGCCTTGGAGTTCGGCTCGATCGCGATCTCGATGACCGGCTCGGGGAACTCCATCCGCTCCAGGATGACCGGCTTCGCCGGGTCGCAGAGCGTGTCGCCGGTCGTGGTGTCCTTGAGGCCGACCACGGCGACGATGTCGCCGGCATAGGCCTCCTTGATCTCCTCGCGCTGGTTGGAGTGCATCAGCAGCATGCGGCCGATCCGCTCGCGCTTCTCCTTCACCGTGTTCTGGAGCATCGCGCCGGACGCGAGATGGCCGGAATAGATACGGCAGAAGGTGAGCGAGCCGACGAACGGGTCGTTCATGATCTTGAAGGCGAGCATCGAGAGCGGCTCGGCATCGGAGGAGACGCGCTTGATCTCGTCGCCGGTCTTCGGGTCGATGCCACGGATCGCGGGAACCTCGACCGGGCTCGGCAGGAAGTCGACCACCGCGTCAAGAAGCGGCTGCACGCCCTTGTTCTTGAAGGCGGAACCGCACAGGACGGGGTAGAACGTCACAGAGCAGGTGCCGCGCCGGATCAGGCTGCGCAGCGTCTCGGCGTCGGGCTCGTTACCCTCCAGATAGGCTTCGGTCGCAGCCTCGTCGATCTCGACGGCCGCCTCGACCATCTTCTCGCGCCATTCGTTGGCCTGGTCCACAAGATCGGCCGGAATGTCGCGGATCTCCCATTCGGCGCCGAGCGTCTCGTCCTTCCAGACGATCGCCTTCATGTCGACGAGGTCGATCACGCCCTTGAACTCGTTCTCCGCCCCGATCGGCAGCTGCACGACGACCGGCGTCGCGCCCAGGCGGTCGCGGATCATCTCGACGCAGCGGAAGAAGTCGGCGCCGATCTTGTCCATCTTGTTGACGAAGATCATGCGCGGCACGCGGTACTTGTCGGCCTGGCGCCACACGGTCTCCGTCTGCGGCTCCACGCCGGCATTGGCGTCGAGCAGCGCGATGGCGCCGTCGAGGACGCGGAGCGACCGCTCGACCTCGATCGTGAAGTCGACGTGGCCGGGCGTGTCGATGATGTTCAGGCGCCGCTTCTTGCCGTCGCGGCCCTGCCAGAAGGTGGTCGTCGCGGCCGACGTGATCGTGTTGCCGCGCTCCTGCTCCTGCTCCATCCAGTCCATGGTGGCAGCGCCTTCATGGACTTCGCCCATCTTGTGGCTCTTGCCGGTATAATAGAGGACCCGCTCGGTCGTCGTCGTCTTCCCGGCATCGATGTGGGCCATGATGCCGAAGTTGCGGTAGTCCTCGATCTTGTACTCGCGAGCCATTGCTCTCGCCTCTTGGTTCGGAGTTACCAGCGGTAATGCGAGAAGGCGCGGTTCGCGTCGGCCATCCGATGCGTGTCTTCGCGCTTCTTCACGGCATTGCCGCGATTGTTGGCCGCATCGAGGAGCTCGCCGGAAAGGCGCTCAACCATCGTGCGCTCGTTGCGGGCCCGCGCCGCCGTGATCAGCCAGCGGATCGCCAGCGCCTGCCGGCGCTCCATGCGGACCTCGACCGGCACCTGATAGGTGGCGCCGCCCACCCGCCGCGACCGGACCTCGATCTGCGGCATGACGTTCTCGAGCGCCTGGTGGAACGCGCCGACAGGGTCCTGCCGGGTCTTGCGCTCGATCTCGCCGAGCGCCCCGTAGACGATCGCCTCGGCAGCGGACTTCTTACCGGCATGCATGACCGAGTTCATGAACTTCGAGATCACGGTGTCCCCGTACTTCGGGTCCGGGATGATCTCGCGCTTCTCGGCACGGTGACGTCGCGACATGAACGGCTTCCTTGAACCTACGAATTCTCAACGGCGGCCGGCACGATCGCGCCGGCAACCCGGCCGATCACTTCGGCCGCTTGGCGCCATACTTGGAGCGGCGCTGGCGCCGGTCCTTCACGCCCTGGGTGTCGAGCACGCCACGCAGGATGTGGTAGCGCACGCCCGGGAGATCCTTCACGCGGCCGCCCCGGATCATGACGACCGAGTGCTCCTGCAGATTGTGGCCCTCGCCCGGAATGTAGCCGATGACCTCGTAGCCGTTCGTCAGGCGCACCTTCGCGACCTTGCGCAGGGCCGAGTTCGGCTTCTTCGGGGTCGTCGTGTAGACGCGCGTGCAAACGCCACGCTTCTGGGGGTTCGCGCCGAGCGCGGGCACCTTGTTGCGCCGCGGCTTGTCGTTCCGCGGCTTGCGGATCAGCTGGTTGATCGTCGGCATCTGTCGTTCCGGCCTCGGGGCGTTCGCCCGCTGCAATACGTAGAGAATCGCACCGTCCGCGTTGACGCGGCGGTGCAGCGGGACAGAGGATCACGGATCGCTCCGCGATCATGGCTTGCGTGTTTCGTGTCGGACCCAGGCAGCGTCTAAGTCGACTGGGTTTCACGCTTTGGACGCGCGAAACCGGGCTTCGGCTTACCGCCTGCCCGCGGGTGGCCTTCATCTAGACGCTGGGCCCTGGTGCGTCAACCCCGAAGTTGACGGAACTCGCCGGGGACCGCGGTGTGACCGGCGCCCGGCGCTAAGCCCGCCCTCAGAGGAGGTAGGGCACCGCGGCGAGAGCGGCGTAGCCCGCCGTCAGGCCGAAGAACAGGATGGTACGCCAGATGAGACCGATACGCATGTCATGGGATCCAGGAGGTTCGACCGATCGTCAGGCGAAGGGGCGAGAACCGGTGCGACCCGCGCTCGATCCTGCGGGGCCCTGCCGGCTTCGATCCGTTGCTGGGAGATCGCTCCAATCGCGGCGCTAGTTAGAGAGTGTGCTTCGTGCGCACAATCGCCCGGATTTGGTTTCCAATTCGTTTTCGCCGCTGTTGCCGTTGCGCAACGGGCGTGCCGGGGACCCGGTGCGGATACCCTTCCCCGTTACGCCGCGCGGGTCAACGCGACGGGACGCGCCTTCACGTGAAGAGCAGGCCATTGCCAAGTTCGAGGACGTAGACCCTGTTCGTCAGCGCCTTCACCTGGTTCAGGCGCGCTCGGACGCAACGGGCATCCTCCCGCCGCAGGTAGAGGATGCTTTCGCCATCCCGATGGACCGGGAAGCCCTCTGCCGCAACCGCTTCGGCCTCGCATCGCTTCAGCTCGGCCAGCACGTCCGTGTCGGCCGGCGTGCTGACAATGCAGAGGCGGTAGTTCATTGCGGTCCACTCCCTTCCCGGGCGACCGGACGATACCGCGGTCGCGCCGTCATCGGCTACCCGGCTGTAGCCGTTCACCCTGCGGGCCCGCCGTTCTTCCTTCACGGGAGGAGGGAGCCACGTCCGCAAGGAAGGCCGGACCAGGGCCCGGGCCCACCTGCCCTCTTTCGCGCCCGGAGCCGCCGAAGGCGCAGAGAAGCCGGGAGGCAGGCGGTCGTGCCGGCCGGAGGGTTGAATCCCGGATCGCCGGGAGGAGAGAGGCGCCCGAGCGACGGGTGGACCGCCTGCGCGCGTGGCGGTGAGGATGGAGTCCTCCTCCTGTCGGCGCGCATCGGCGATGTTCCGGCCTTTCGCCACTCTGGCCATGCCCTGCAACGATGCTCGCGGCAACGTGGGCAGACTTCCGGGTCGGAGTGCGCAGCCAACGCACCGAGAGTGAACAGGAGACCAGCGTGCCGGTCCGGCCCTCCTTCGGCTGGATGTCCGCGACCCGCCCGATCCGGGTGGCGGGTTCGCCGATGCGGAGCGGACGGAGGAAGCGGGTGCGCGCGCCCGCGAACATGCGGCGGGGCAGCGGCACGTCCGGCATGAAGCCGCCGCGCCGCACGTGGCCGTCGGCCGCCAGTTCCGAATGGCGGTGGACCGGGATCGTGTAGAGCCAGTGCGCGAGCGGGGGGATGGGGCTGCCCGGCCGCGGCGGCGGGTCGTCGTGGTCGAGCGTCGCGGCCAGCATCCGCACGGGCGTGGCGCCGATCACCTCCTCGACGCGCTCCTCGCGGCCGATCCAGTCGCGAAGCCGGGCGATGTCGATCTCGCTCTCGCCGGAGGGCGCCACGGTCAGGCCGAGCCGCGGTTGATCTCGACGCCGCTCTCGGTCAGCTCGGCGATCACCTTGTCGAGATGATGATAGGCCGTGTTCGTCACCGGCAGGCCGCAATAGATGGCCTGTTGCAGCATGATCTCCTTGATGTCGTCGAGCGACATGCCATCGGTTAGCGCGGCGCGGAGATGCATCGCGAACTCCTCCCAGCGGCCGATCGCCATCATCGTGCCGAGCACCAGGATGCGCCGGGTGCGATGGTCGAACTGGGGGCGGGTCCAGACCTCGCCCCAGCCGTAGCGCGTGAGCAGGTCCTGGAACTCGCGGTTGAGATCGGTCGTGCGGGCGATCGCGCGATCGACGTGGGCGTCACCCAGGATCTTCCGGCGAACCGCCATGCCGGCTTCATACTTGTCGTCGCTCAAGTCGGACTCCCTCCGTTCGATGTCCCTCGGCCGGACGTCATGCCGGCGGCAGTGCGAGGAGCGCCCGCGTCTCCGCAACGCTCGCGACGTGCCTGCCGTGCGCCCCGATCAGATCCGCGACGCGCGCGACCAGTTCCGCGTTGCTCGCGGCGAGCCGCTCGGCGTCGAAGCGGATGTTGTCCTCGAGGCCCGTCCGGCAATGGCCGCCGAGTTCGAGGCACCACCTGTGACGTTCCAAGACGCGATCCGAGGCGCGCGGGCCTTGATTCGGGCGGATAGTGCGCACACTTCGTTCGCCTCGGCGAGGCGCCCGGCCGCCCTTTCGAGCACGGCAATGCTCCGGCGCAGGCCTTCCGCGCCGGAAGCGCGGGCGAAGCGCGACGCGTTGAGGGCGGCGATGACGCGGCCGGACTTCAGCCGCACGGGCACGGCGGCGGCCTGGAGCCCCTCCTCCAGTTCACCCGCAACGACGACATGGCCGTCGCGGCGCACGTCCTCGATGCGCTCCCGCAACACGGCCGGATCGGTGACCATAGAGGGGGTGAACGCTTCGGGCCGGACCCGCGCGAGGTAATCCTCCAGCTCGTGATCGGGAAGCGGCGCCAGGAGCACGCGCCCCATCGAGACCGCATAGGCTGGGAAGCGCGTGCCGACACCGGCGGTGAGCTGCACGAACCGCTTGGCGGAGAAGTTCGCGACATAGAGCACGTCGTCCCCCTCCAGAACGCCGAGCGAGGCGCTGTCGCCGACCTCCGCCACCACGTCGCGCAGAATCGGCTGGATCAGCTCCTCCACCCGCACCGACGCGAGGAAGCCCGATCCGAGCTCCACCACCTTCGGCCGGAGCATGAAGAGCCGGCCGCTCGACCCGACATATCCCAGCTGCTCGAGGGTGAAGAGGCAGCGCCGCGCGGTGGCGGGACTGAGGCCCGCGCGTGCCGCCACCTGGCTCAACGTCAGCTGCGGGTGATCGCGGTCGAACGCCCGGATGACCGAGAGCCCCCTGGCGAGCGCGGTGACGACGTCGCGGCTGTCTTGCAAGCGCTGCCCCTTTGTCCCGTCCCGTCGATCGACCTCGCACGCGCCGAACCTGAGCGGCGCAAGACGGTCGGATCGTCGGGCTTGCGAGGCGCCGGGCTCGGCATCTCGAGACTGTAGCGTGCGTCGGTGGGTACCGGTACCGCCGCGCCCATTGCGGCCACGCCAATGCGCCGGGTTCTCTCCCGGCTGAGAACAGCCGGGCGGCCGGGTCCCCGCAGCGATCTCGAAAGCGATGTGGCGGAGAGGATGGGATTCGAACCCACGAGACGGTTTTCGCCGTCTACTCCCTTAGCAGGGGAGCGCCTTCGACCACTCGGCCACCTCTCCGAGGCCGGATGTGGCCGCTTTTCCCGACCTAGTCAACCGACGACCCTGCAATGGCGGGTGCAGCGGGGAACTGAAACCTCGGACCGGAGGGTTCGGGCAAAGGCACGATCTGCCGCACGATGAGGCGACTCGCGACGAATGCCTACGGCTCTACCGAGCTTTGGCGAAGTAGCTTCCACATCATTCAGAGGGCGCGACGGCGGTCGGGAGCACGGGCATGCGGTTGCCGAGCCGTGCCGCCTAAACTAGAGTGCCACGAATGGATCAGTCTCTCGCGATAGCAGCAAACCCGCCTTTCTGGCTTGGGAGCGCAACGCCAGCCGTGCGAATCTGCGGCCACTCCCATCGCGGGGCTTACATCAAAGCTCTCGACGGTGCCGGCACGATCGCCGGTGTGCCGGCCGCCGTCCTTCACCAGGACATGGCGAAGGCAAGCGGGACTGGAGACGATTATTGGGCGAGTCTGCCCGGCATGGTCGATGAGACGCCGCTTGCGATTGTATGGGCGGGCAATCAGCACAACTCCCATTTCTTGCTCGCACCCAAAGAGCCCTTTTACGTGTTCAACGGCCGGAACCCTGATCCGGACAATGCGCCGATAGTACCGCGTGAGGCCGTCAAGGCGAAATTCGAGCCTCTGTACCGTCAGTTGGACGGTTGGATCAAAGATTTGCGGGGCCGCTGCCCGATTTTTCTTGTCGCATCGCCTCCGCCGATGTCGAGATCCAAAGTTCGGGAGCATTTCCAGCGGTCAGGTCCCCTTCTGCGCATTGTCGTCGAGAATGGTCTCGATCCATCCGACCCGCCCATTGCGCCCGACTGGTTGCGCATCACTGCATGGGAACTCATGGCCGAGAAGGCGGCGGAAGTCGCTGACGATCTCGGCATCGGCTACATTCCAGTCCCGAGCACAGTCCAGGATGAGTCTGGCTGCCTACGAGACGAACTCGCGGCTGATGCCACTCACGCCAATGGCGAGTTCGGCATCATCATGATGAGAGAGATCGCGACCCGGCTCTGATCGGAGTGTCCATGTCCATGCATCCGTACAAAGCCCAGCCCGACAAAGCGTTCTGGAGCAGAGCGATCTCGACCAGGTACGAGCCGACGTCGCTGGTGAGCTTCCCTGAGCCGCTGATCCGGCTCGGCGACAAGGTCATGTCGGCGGGAAGCTGCTTTGCCTCCAATCTCGTTCCCTATCTCGAGCAAGCGGGGTTCACGTATCTTCGAACGGAACCGCGGCACCCTTTGTTCGTCGGCCTCGATGACAATCTCGGCTACCGAAATTTCACCGCGGCCTACGGGAACATCTATACGGCGCGACAGCTCAGGCAGCTTCTGGAACGCAGCCTGGGGATCTTTCACCCTTCCGAGGACCGCTGGCACTGGGACGGTAGGGTCATTGATCCGTTCCGGCCCGGGTTACGCTATCCGGCGCATAATGATGAAGAATTCGATCTTTTGACCGAACAGCATCTGCGGGCCGTCAGATCGGCATTCGAAACCGCGAATGTCCTGGTCTTCACGCTCGGCCTCACCGAGGCATGGATATCCACCCTGGACGGCGCGGTCTTCCCGGCTTGTCCTGGCACGGTCGGCGGCGCGTTCGATCCCGGGCGGCATACATTCCGCAACTTCACCGTCGACGAGGTCAGGCAGGACCTCCTGGATTTCCTGCGGACGGCGCGCAAGATGAACCCTGCCTTGCGCGTCATCCTGACCGTTTCTCCCGTCCCTCTCGTGGCGACGGCGACCGAGGACCACGTCCTCCTTGCCTCGACCTATAGCAAGGCCGTTCTGAGAGCGGCTGCGGGGGAGGTGGCGTCCAGGGAGGAAGGGGTAACCTACTTCCCCGCATTCGAGATCGTAACGGGCCCCCAGGCTCCGAGCACGTCCTTTGAGGCCGACAGGCGCAATGTGAGCAGGGCCGCCGTGAGCACGGTCATGCGGGTGCTTCTGGCACATTGCGATGGAAGGAAGCTCCCGGCCAATCCGGCGTCCGGCCATGCCTCAGCCACGGCCACCGCTCCCTCACGCGCCGACATTTCTGAGCGCCTGGCACAGGCGGAATGTGAGGAAGCACTGGCTGACCGCTGAGATACGGTTCGCTGTCGACCTCCTGCCAGACCGAAGGGCTTTTTCGGCGCGCGTGCGGCTGAAGGATCCGCCATAAGCGGCAGCCACGCCAGCTTCAGATCCACGTCGCGGCGGATATGACCGCCGTCGCCCCGAAACGCGGCACGGGCTCCCGGTCCGCGGGGCCACCGCCGCCGCTCTGCCCTGCCTTAGCGCATCAGCCGCACTGCGACGACGATGATGCCGATCACGATCGCCGTCCCCAGGCCGAGCCACACGAACTCGGGAACCGCGTCCAGCAAGGCGGCGAGTCCAGCGGCCCTTCGCATGATCCGACTTTCGCCACGGCGCCCGGCGGTAGCAAGGGGGAGATCCCGATCCTACTCGCCGAGGATGGCGTGCCGGCCGAACACCCGTCCGGTCTCCAGGTCGATCAGCACGAGGGCGGCCGTCCCGTCGGCCTCAACCACGTGCAGGAGCGCGGTGCGCCCCTCGAGCGCCACGTGGCGGATCTCGGCGCCAGCGGGCAGCCGCACCTCGCCGGCGATCGCCTGCTCGGGCGAAAGCGCGGCGCTCTCCTGCGGTGCCGCGGCGCGGTCGCCGCCCCCGATCTTGTAGACAATCGCCCCGAACACCGCGATAAGCCCGAGCAGCATGACGCCGAGCGAGCCGAGCAGCAGGCGGGCGAGCTTCTGGCGCACACGCTCGGCGGCCGGGTCGAGCGGCGGCTCCTCTTCGTCGAACTTGGCAGGATCGTGGGCGGCCATGGCTCAGTCGAAAGACGATGTGGAAGATCTCGCGGTCTCGGCCGAAGAGGCGGGCGAGCGGCTCGACGCGTTCCTCGCCCGCCGCGGCGGCCGGCTCTCGCGCAGCCGCTACAAGGCGCTCGTGAAGGAGGGCCAGGTCGACGTCGGCGGCCGGACCGTAGTCGACCCCAATTACCGGGTCAACGGCGGCGAGACGGTGAGCGTGGCCGTCCCGGAGCCGGAGGCGCCCGAGCCGGCCCCGGAGCCGATCCCGCTCGAGATCCTCCACGAGGACGACGATCTCATCGTCGTCGACAAGCCCGCCGGCCTGGTCGTCCATCCCGGGCCCGGCAACTGGACGGGCACGCTCGTCAACGCCCTCCTCCACCATTGCGGCGCAACGCTCTCCGGCATCGGCGGGGTGCGGCGCCCGGGCATCGTCCACCGGCTCGACAAGGACACGTCGGGCCTGCTCGTGGTCGCCAAGAACGACCGGGCGCATCAGGCGCTTTCCGAGCAGTTCGCCGACCACGGTCGAACCGGCCCGCTGGAGCGGGAGTACGTCGCGCTGGTCTGGGGCGTTCCGGCGCGGCGGAGCGGCACGGTCGAGACGGCGCTCGACCGCGACCCGAGGAACCGCCAGAAGCAGGCGGTCGTGAAGGCCGGCGGCCGGCCGGCGATCACCCACTACCGGGTCGCGGAGGTCTATGGCGGCGGCGTGGCAAGCCTCTTGCATTGCCGGCTGGAGACCGGCCGCACGCACCAGATCCGCGTGCATATGGCGCATATCGGCCATCCGCTCGTCGGCGACCATGTCTACGGGGCGGGCTTCCTGACCAAGGCCGAAACGCTCCCGGAAGGGATCGCAGCCGCGGTCCGCGCGTTCAGACGTCAGGCGCTGCACGCTCGGCGCCTGGCATTCAGGCATCCTTCGACCGGTGCTGTGCTGGATTTCACGAGTTCGCCGCCGGCCGACATGGCGGACCTGATCGAGCGCTTTCGAGGCCTGCTCATTACACAAACGTAAGTCGGCCTCGGGTGGAAATGGCCTTATAGGGATTGGTTGCACCGGGCCGAATGCGGCCCGGGCGGGCGGGCGGACCCCGCAAACGGCAGGGATTGATCATGGCCAAAGGCAGCATTCCGGTTTTCCAGTCCGGCGAAGGCGGGCTTTCGCGGTATCTCGACGAGATCCGCAAGTTCCCGATGCTGGAGCCGCAGGAAGAGTACATGCTGGCGAAGCGATACGCGGAGCACGGCGACCGTGACGCTGCCCATCGCCTCGTCACCAGCCATCTGCGCCTCGTCGCCAAGATCGCCATGGGATACCGCGGCTACGGCCTGCCGATCGGCGAGGTCATCTCCGAGGGGAATGTCGGCCTGATGCAGGCCGTGAAGCGGTTCGACCCGGATCGCGGCTTCCGGCTGGCGACCTACGCCATGTGGTGGATCCGCGCCTCGATTCAGGAATACATCCTGCGGTCCTGGAGCCTCGTGAAGATGGGCACCACGGCGAACCAGAAGCGCCTGTTCTTCAATCTCAGGAAGGCGAAGAGCCAGATCCAGGCGCTCGACGAGGGCGATCTGCGCCCCGACCAGGTGAAGCAGATCGCGGAGAAGCTGAACGTCTCCGAGGAGGAGGTGGTCTCGATGAACCGCCGCCTCTCCGGCGATGCGTCGCTCAACGCCCCGATCCGAGCCGGCGAGGGCGAAAGCGGCGGCGAGTGGCAGGACTGGCTCGCCGACGAGAGCGAAAGCCAGGAGACGCGCCTCATCCAGGAGGACGAGCTCGATCAGCGCCGGGCCATGCTGAAGGATGCGCTCGACGTGCTCGACAATCGCGAGCGGCGCATCTTCGAGGCGCGGCGCCTCTCCGAGGACCCGCTGACGCTCGAGCAGCTCTCCGACGAGTTCGACGTGAGCCGCGAGCGCGTGCGCCAGCTCGAGGTGCGTGCCTTCGACAAGGTGCAGAAGGCGATGGTGAAGGCCGTGAAGGACCGCGACCGCGGGCGCGCCGCGTTGCTCGTCTCGCCTGCGTGACGATCCCGAAATCTCGCCCGGCGCAGCGCGGCCGGCCGGTCAGAGCCCGAACGGATAGGTGTCGGGCACGCCGCGCGGCGCCGCGCCGGGGAGCTGGGTGACGGCCTTCGTCTCCTCGAACCACACGAATGCGTCGAACTGCTCCGGCAGGACCGCCTCGAAATAGTGGCTGGTGCGCTCGCTCTCCGGTCGGTAGACCACGCCGATCGCCCGCTCGAGCCGCGGCTCGGCGAGGCTGTCGCGGAGCGCCCGCCTCTGCTGCCCGCGCAGGTCCGTGAGGCTCCGGGCAATGCCGGCCTGGCGGAAGATGCGTTCGATGCTGTCCTCGCGCGCCGGGCGCACCTGCATGATCGCCATGGGCTCGCCCCAGTCGGAAGCCGCCGCCACCGTGCCTCGGTCGGTGCCGAAGCCGATGAGCGCCGCGTCCTCGCCGAAGGCCGTGCGGCAGAGCTCGCCGATGTTGAACTCGCCCTGCCAGCCCATCGCCGTCGCCGCGGCGTTCCCGATGTGGGAGTTGTGCGCCCAGACCACGGCCTTCGCACCCGCGCCGCGGCGCTTGATGAGCCGCCGCAAGGTGTCGAACATGTGCCGGTCGCGCAGGTTCCAGGACTCGGTGGAGCCGCGGTACATGATCCGGTAGTACTGCTCGGCGGCACGCACGATGCGCGCGTTCTGGGCGGCGTCGAAGAAGTCCTCTCCGTCCTGCGCACCATAATCGAGGCGACGGGCGAGCAGCGCCTCGAGCTGGGTGACGATCGCGTCCTCGCACGTGTCCATCCTGCCATAGAGCACGTCCCGGCCGTAATGGGCCGGCTCCCCCTGCCAGGGCGTCAGGCAGCCGTAGCGCTTGCGCGCAAGCCGCGCCGCCTCCGGATCGACACCGTCGAGGTAGCCGATCACCGCGTCGATCGACCCGCCGAGGCTGTAGACGTCTAGGCCGCGAAACTCGACGCGCGCCTCCGCCGGCTTGCCGTCATTGTGCTGGCGGAGCCAGTCCACGAACTCCAGCACCTCGGCGTTCCGCCACATCCAGGTCGGGAAGCGGGTGAACGCCTCCTCGCCGGAGGGCCGCGCGGAACGATGCCTGACGTAGCGGTCGATCCGCGCCGCATCCGGCCAGTCCGCCTCCACGGCGACGATGTTGAAGCCATGCTTGCCGATGAGGTGGCGGGTGATCGCGGCACGCGCACGGTAGAACTCCGACGTGCCGTGCGTCGCCTCTCCGAGGAGCACGACCCTGGCGTCGCCGAAGGCATCGAACACCTCGCCGAACGCGTCGGCCCGCTCGGGCGCAGGAAGGCTCTTGGAGGCTTCCCTGACCGCACGGGCAAGGCTCTCAGCCACGCGGCGATCCGTCACGAGATCGACCATGCCGCCTCCTCGGCCGCGCGCGATCGGCATCTGGGGCGCACGAGAATCCCCCGCTCGACCAATCCCGGAATCAACACGCCGCCTGCTGCCACGGTTCCGAAACGGGGATGGTGCCGCCCCTCCCTTGGCCCGCCGCTCAGCGTCCCGAGGCCGCAGGGGCCTTCGGTGCGGCCGGGTTCTTCGTGGCGACGAAGACGCCGGCGAGGATCAGCCCCGCTCCGACCGCGTGGAAGAGGGCCGGGCGTTCGCCGAGCAGAAGGATCGCGAGGGCCGTGCCGAAGAGCGGGACCAGGTGGAAGAAGGGCCCGGCCCGGTTCGCGCCGATCAGTTCGACACCGCGATTGAAGAAAAGGTACGCCGCCACCGAAGGGAAGAGGATCACGTAGAGGACCGCCATGGCGGACGCCGGAGAGACCTCGACCGGGCGCCCTTGCGCGAGGACCTCGTGGAGCGAGAACGGCAGGAGCAGCACCGTTCCGATCCCGATGGTGACCGTGACGAACGTGAGAGCGCCGACGACCGGCCGTTTCCTCAGGAGCGCCGAGTAGAACGCATAGACGGTCATGGCCGCGACGACCATGACGTCGCCGGCGTTGAAGGCGAGATCCCGCACCCGGCCGAGATCGCCTTCGGTCACGATGACCAGCACGCCGAAGAGCGACGTCAGGATGCCGGCGATCTGCTTGCCGGTCAGCCGGTCGCGGAAGAGGAGGAAGGTCCAGACGCCGATGAGGAGCGGCGCCGTCGACTGCATCAGGCTCGCGTTCATCGCGGTCGTGTGCTGCAGGCTCCAATAGAGGAGCGTGTTGAACACCGTGATGCCGGCGAAGGAGACGAGCACGAGATAAGGCATATGATGCCGGAGCGTCTGCCAATCCCGCCTGATCTGGCCGACGGCGAGGGGCAGGAGCAGCACGAAGGCGCCGAGCCAGCGGGTGCCCGCAAGCGTCGCAGGCGGGATCGAGCCCGCCAGGAACCGGCCGACCACGGCGTTCCCCGCCCAGAACAGCGAGGTCACGGTGAGGAGCAGATAGGGCTGGTGCCAGACCCAGGCGAGAAAGCGTGTCACCGCGTGCGGTAAGCACGGCCCGCCGGACCTGTAAACCCCGCTCCCCGCTTGCGCCTTGCCCTCGGCGGGCGAACCCGCTACTGCGCTTTCTCATCCGAGGGGTGCGCGGCTTTGCGCCGCGCTGAGATGGCCGACGGCTGAACCCTTTGAACCTGATCCGGGTCATGCCGGCGAAGGGACGGGATCAAGCGTCCGCTTCGCCATTGATGGAGCGCGGACGTGTGGAGAGCAGCAGAGACGGGCCTGCGAATCGGGGCGGTCACCGTGCTCCTGCTCCTGTGGGAGGCAGCCGTCCGGCTCCTCTCCGTGCCGGCTTTCGTCCTGCCGCCGCCGTCCCGCATCGCGGCCGCCTTTGCGGCCGAGCCCGGCTATTTCCTTGCGCACGCGTCGACGACGGGATGGGAGATCCTGGCCGGGATGGCGATCGGTGTCGGGCTCGGAGCCGCGTCTGCCATCCTCCTCGCGCTTTCGCCAAGGCTGGAACGGGTGGTCGGCCCGATGCTCGTGGTGAGCCAGTCGCTGCCGGTCTTCGCCATCGCTCCACTGCTCGTCATCTGGTTCGGCTTCGGCCTCGCCTCCAAGGTCGCGATGGCGGGCCTCATCATCTTCTTCCCCGTGGCCACCGCCTTCGCGGACGGGCTCCGCCGGACCGATCCCGATCTTCTCGACCTCGCGCGCCTCAACGGCGCCGGGCGAGTGGCGACGCTCTGGAAGCTGCGGATTCCCGCAGCGCTGCCGGCGTTCGGGTCCGGGCTGCGGATCGCGGCAGGCGTTGCGCCGATCGGCGCCGTCGTCGGCGAATGGGTCGGCGCCTCGGCCGGCCTCGGCTTCATCATGCTCCAGGCGAATGCGCGCATGCAGACCGATCGCGTCTTCGTCGCCCTCGTTCTCCTCGCCGCCATGGCCATCCTGCTTCGCGCCGCCGTCGACCGGCTGGTGGCACGGCAGCTCGCCTGGGTGCCGGGGGAAGGCTCCAACCGCTGAAGGAAGCACGCAATGAGAACTCTTGCCGCCGCGCTCATCGCCGGCATCGCATCGATACAGGGCGCGAGCGCGGCCGACAGGCTGACCGTGCTGCTCGACTGGTTCGTCAACCCGGATCACGCGCCGCTCGTCGTGGCGGCCGAGAAGGGGTACTTCGCCGAGAAAGGACTGGACGTCGAGCTCGTTCCGCCGGCCGATCCGAGCGCCCCGCCCCGGCTCGTCGCCGCCGGCCAGGGCGACATCGCGATCACCTACCAGCCGAACCTCTACCTCCAGCGCGAGCAGGACCTGCCGCTCGTCAGGATCGGAACCCTCGTCGCCACACCGCTCAACGCCCTGGTGGCGCTCGCCGACGGGCCGGTGAAGGCGCTCGAGGATCTGAAGGGCAAGACCATCGGCTACTCGGTTGCCGGGTTCGAGGAGGTGCTGCTCGAGGCGATGCTTGCGGGCACCGGCGTCGAGATGAAGGACGTGACGCTCGTCAACGTGAACTTCGCGCTCTCGCCGGCCCTCATCGCCGGCCGCGTCGATGCGGTGATCGGCGCCTTCCGGAACTTCGAGCTGACGCAGCTGCGGCTCGAGGGTCGCGAGGGCACCGCGTTCTACCCGGAGGAATCAGGCGTTCCGGCCTATGACGAACTGATCTACGTGGCCCATCGCGACGGCCTCGGGGACGATCGGCTGAAGCGGTTCCTGGAGGCGGTCGAGCGGGCCACCCTCTATCTCACGAACCATCCGGAGGACGGGCTGGAGATCTTCCTCCGGGTCCATCCCGATCTCGGGGACGAGCTCAACCGGCGCGCCTATGCCGACACGCTGCCGCGTTTCTCGCAAAGCCCGGCCGCGCTCGACCGGATGCGCTACGCCCGCTTCGCCGCCTTTCTGGCGGAACGCGGCCTCATCGAGGAGGCGCGGCCGGTCGACGAGTACGCCGTCGCCCTGGAGTGACGCAGGCGGGGATCGATCCGGCGTCAGGACCGGTCCCACGCCCGCATGACCGTCTCGAACAGGCGGTCGCCGGCAATCCCCTTCTCGAAGGTGAGGAGGGCGCGCTTGCCGTCGGTGAAAAGGAGCGGCATGTCGAACCAGGAGCCGTCGCGCATCAGCGCCACGTTCCGGTTGATCTGCTCCTCCTCGTCGGAGAGCGCGATCCAGAACAGCGTGTCCGTCACCGGCACCGCGGCGCCGGCGAGCGGCTGGCCGCGGGCCTGCTCGTTCGGCTTGAGCACCAGCGCCGGCACCCGCTCGATCGCGGTTTCCGACAGGTCGCCCTCGAAGGCGATCTCGACCATGTGGCTCGCCGGCAGGCCCTGGTCCGTGTTCTTCGAGATGGTGAGCGTGACGGTCGCGTCGCGTTCGGGGATGCGCATGATGCCGCGGATCGCAGGCAGGCCGTCGGGCCGGTCGACCTGCTCCCAGGTGGTCTGGCCCTGCGCAGCCTGTCCGGACTGCTCGCCCTCGCCCTGCTCGTAGAAGATCGCGCGCTGTGCCACGATGCTCTGGCCGGGGGCAGGTGCCGGCGCAGCAGTGTCGGGAGCAGGTGCCGGGATCGCCTCCGCCTCCGGCTCGGCGGGGACCTGCGCGGTATCCGGCGCGCCATCGTCCGGCATCGGCACGGGCTGATCCGGCGTGAGCTCGGGCGGCGCGGCGGGGTCGGGCTCGACCTGCGCCACCTCCCCCTGCCCTTCAGGCGCAGGGTCGGCGGC
>JAEZEK010000350.1 GCA_023417735.1 Pseudomonadota bacterium
TTGGGCCTCAGCAACTTCATCGAGGGCCGCGTCGTCGGCCCGGCCGCGGACGGCCATTGGGTGGTGCGGACGGCAATGGGCGAACTCGTCTGCAGCAGCGACGAGCCGCTCGTGCCGGGCCGCGACGCCGTGCTGGCGGTCCGTCCCGAATCGATCCGGCTCGCACACGTTCCCGCGGATCGGCCGAACAGCGTTGCCGTCGTCCTCAGGCACCGGTATTTCCTCGGACCCTATTCCGAGTATTTCGTCGATGCCGGCGAGACGTCGCTGCGCGTCCAGACCAGCGAGCATGTGGAGGCGCCGCCGGGCACCCCCCTCTTCGCACACATTGCGCCCGACCGCTGCCGTGTGCTCGCCGACGAGCACGTCGCGGCGGCTTCGGCCGAGATGGCGTCGCGGGCGAGCCAGGCGGAGGATCTCGCGATCGGCCAGCAATTCGTCGGGGCGACCTGAGCGGCGGACCGTCCCGTCACATCCGATCCGGCCGTGGCGGCCGGGCCAAGCAGCGCCCGCGCGGGCCAAGCAGGAAAGACTCCGATGCGCGACAACATGCTGAACGGCGGACAGGTCATCGTCGACTACCTGATCCGCGAAAAGGTGCCCTACGCCTTCGGGCTCTGCGGCCACGGCAACATCAGCCTGATCGACGCGCTCTACGAACGCGCCGACGACATCAAGACGATCTCGGTCCGGCACGAGAGCATCTCCGGCTTCATGGCGGACGTCTACTACCGCGTGTCGGGGCAGCCGACGGCGACCTTCACCTCCTGCGGCCCCGGCTCGGCGAACATGCCGATCTGCCTCGCCAACGCCTATCTCGATTCCGTGCCGTTTCTGGCGATCACCGGCAACGTGCCGACCAACCAGTTCAACCGCGGCGCCTTCCAGGAGCTCTACCGGCATTACCAGGCCGACTTCCCGTCGACCGTCCAGGCCTATTGCAAGCGGGTGTTCCAGCCGACGCGCGGCGAGATGGTCCCGCTCGCGATCCGGCAGGCCTGGAAGACGATGGTGACGGGCCGCCCCGGCCCGGTCGTCCTCGACGTGCCCTTCGACATCTTCAAGGAGGCGGCCGCCGAGGAGACGCCGCGGCCGGAGGAATGGACCGCCAACATCTCCTGCAAGGCGGGCGCGGATCCCGAGGGCGTGGAGAAGGCGGTGGACATGCTGCTGTCCGCCGAGCGCCCGGCGATCCTGGTCGGCCAGGGCGTGAAGTACGGCGGCGCCGTGGAGGACCTGCTCCGGCTCGCCGAGCGGCTGCGCATTCCGGTCGCCTATTCGGCGAGCGGGCAGGGCGCGATCGACAGCCGGCACGAGCTCAACCTCGGGCTCGTCGCCCGCAACGGCCACTTCCAGGCGAACCAGGCGACGCGCCAGGCGGACGTGCTCCTCGCGCTCGGCGTCCGTTTCGACGACCGCACCTCGAGCTCCTGGATCCCCGGCTATTCCTTCACCATCCCGCCGACGCGGCTCATCCACGTCGACATCGACCCGGACGAGATCGGCCGGAACTATCCGGTCGCGCTCGGCCTGATGGCGGACGTGCGGACGTTCCTGCGCCAGGTGAACGCCGTGCTCGACCGGCGCCCGGACGCCACGGCCATCCCGCAGGCGCGCGAGCGCTGGCTCGCCGCCATCGACGGCTGGCGGAAGGAGTGGAACGCATTCATCGAGCCAGGCTTCCACGACGATTCGACGCCGATCCATCCCCAGCGCGCCGCCCGCGTCATCGACCGCGCGCTGCCGGAGGACGCCATCCTCGTGAGCGACATCGGCATCCACCACAACTGGCTGATCCAGTTCTGCGAGCCGCGCCGGCCGGACTCCCTCATCGGCTCGATGGGCTTCGGCCCGATGGGCTTCGGCGTCGGCGGCGTGCTCGGCGCCAAGCTCGCCGCGCCCGACCGCCCCTGCGTCTCCGTCTGCGGCGACGGCGCCTTCTTCATGCACGCCAACGTGCTCGGCACGGCGGTCGAATACGACATCCCCGTCGTGTGGGTGGTGTGGAACAACTACGCCTACGCCTCGATCCGCGGGCTGCAGCGCGGCTATCTCGGCGGGCGCGAGCTCGCAACCGACTTCAAGCACCCGGAGACGGGGCAGCCCTACAACCCGGACTTCGCGGCGATGGCGCGCGCCGCCGGCATCGAGGGCATCAGCGTCGACCGCGCCGACGACCTCGGCGATGCGATCAAGGCGGCGGTGGCGAAGAACCGCCCGGTCCTGATCGACGCCAATATCGGCGCCGACAAGAACCCGGCCGGCGCAGGCGTCTGGGAACTGCCGGGCCTCGGCGTCGGCAAGCCCGCCATCGGCAGCCGCTACCAGCCCGCCTGAGCGCACCCATCAAGAACCGGAGAACTGGAATGCGTTCCGAGGAAGCGAAGAATTTCCGGCTGCTCGGCCACGACCGGTCTGCCGCCTGGGGCGGCGGCAGCCTCGGCGAGGTGCGGCGCGGCCATGCCTATGTCGGCGCGGTCGGCGGCTCGAGCTACAACGGCAGGGAGGGCTTCACGGTCCATGACGTGCGCGACCCCCGCAATCCGAGGAAGGTAGCCGAGTTCCTCGCGCCGCCCGGCGTCCACATGCACAAGCTCAGGATCGTCGGCGACGACATCCTCTACGTGAACTCGGAGGCGCTGGCCGGCGAGCGCGGCAAGGGCGCCCGGACCGGCTTCTACATCTTCGACATCAGCAAGCCCGGCACGATCCGAGAGGTCGGCTTCTACGACATGCCGGGCAGCGGCCCGCACCGCTTCGGCGTCGACAATCAGCGCCAGCTCGCCTTCTTCCCGAACGACGCGCCGGGCTGGGACCGCCGCGTGATCTGGACGATGGACACGCGCGATCCGGTGAAGCCGGAGGTGGTCAGCATCTGGGGCCTGCCCTGGCAGAAGGCGGAGGGGGAGGGGATCCACAACGACCCGCACCCCTCCGAGCAGACCTGCACGCTGCACGGCCCGCCGATGATCCGCGGCGACCGCATGTTCGGGGCGTTCTGGGGCGGCGGCGTCGCCATCATCGACTGCTCCGACCTGCGCGACATGAAGCTCGTCGGCCACACGCGCTGGTCGCCGCCCTTCGTGGGGTCCAACCACACCGCCTGGCCGATCGGCGACCGGCCCTATCTCGTCGTCACCGACGAGGCGCGCGCGAAGCAGAACTACTGGGACAGCCAGTTCATGTGGATCGTCGACATCCGCGACGAGACCAATCCCGTCACTGTCTCGACCTGGTTCCCCGACCGCGACACCTATTTCAACCGGGGCGGCCGGTTCGGGGCGCACAACATCCTGGAGGACATCACCACCGAGGGCCCGTGGGCGAACCTCGTCTTCATCACCTACTTCAATGCAGGGTTGCGCGCGGTGGACGTCAGCGATCCGCTGCGGCCCGAGGAGGTCGGGTACTACGTGCCGGCCGTTCCGGAAGGGCAGGAGGAGATCCAGTCGAACGACATCGGCCGCGACGAGCACGGCCGGCTCTACCTCATCGACCGCTGGGGCGCCGGGATGCACATCCTGGAATATACCGGCTGACGCAGGCCGCCGGCCCGGTCTCCGATCGGGCCGGCTATTCCGCCTCTTCGCCGGCGAGCAGGCGTTCCATCCGCTCGGCGGACGCCATCATCAGCGGCACGGTCTCGTTGAGTGCCCGCTCCATGTCCATGCGGACGAACGGCGCCTGCACGGCGAGCCCCGCCACGACGCGGCCGTCCGGGTCGCGGACGGGCACGGCGAGACTGAGCATGCCGAGCGTCGTGCCCTGGTTGGAGATGGAGAAGCCGCGGCGGCGGATCGCGGCGAACTCGGCCTCGAGCTCGTCCATGTCGACCAGCGTGAAGGCGGTGAAGCGCTTCAGCGGCTGAGACGCATCGAGGATCTGGCGGCGCCGCGTCTTCGGCAGGTGGGAGAGGATCAGCTTGCCGATCGCCGAAGCGTGTGGGTCGAGCCGCTTGCCGACCTCGGAATGGACGCGGAGCGACCATTCCGATTCCACGCGGTCGATCAGCAGCACCTTGTTCTGGTCCAGGATGCCGAGATTGCAGGTCTCGGTCGTCTGCTCCGCGAGCGCCTCCAGCACCGTGTGGAACGGCCCGGTGGTGTGCGACTGGTAGGCGGTCTTGAGCGCCAGCAGCCGCAGGCGCGGCCCGACCGTGAACCGCTCCCGGTTCAGGTGCCGCTGCAGCAGGCCGAGCTCCAGCAGCTGGTTGAGGATGCGGTGGGCCGACTGCCGCGGCAGGTCGAGCCGGGTGCAGATCTCCTGCATACCGAGCGAATGGTCGCTTTCGAGGATGGTCTCCAGCAGCTGCATGGCGCGGCCGAGCGCGGAGCCGATCGCACGGCGCTCGGACGCCGCGTCGTGGGGACTCGGCTCGAACTGGAGGTCCCGGGCGCGCGTGGTCCGCTCGGGGCCGGCCGGCCCCTCGAGGAGCGATGCGTCGGCCGGATCAGGTGAGGCAGCTTTGCGGCGTGCCATGCGAGTAAACCTTCGGCTGCAATCCAGACTGTCGGGCGGCAGTCATTCGACCATCCCCGACGCCGCTGCAATAGGCCGATCGGCCGACATGCCGGACCGTCGGGGAGGTGCGCCTCCAGTCAAATGGTCATGGAGACGCCGCCGTCCACGTGCAGCGCTGCGCCCGTGATGAAGCTCGCCCGCTCGGAGACGAGGAAGGCGATGGCGTAGCCGACCTCCTCCGGTCGGCCGAGGCGGCCGAGCGGCACGCGCGCAATGCGCTGCTCGCGCACCTCCGCCTCGGTCTGGCCGGTGATCTCGGCCCATTCCCGCATCGTGTCGTCCTGCGTGTCGGTGTTGATGAGGTGCGGGATGAGCGCGTTCACGGTGATGCCGTCCTTGGCGAGCCAGCCGGCGAGCGCCTTGGTGAGGTTGAGCACCGCGACGTTGTTGAGCCCCACGGCGACGGTGGCGAGATGCGGCTGACGGGCGGCGAGGCCCGACACGTTGACGATGCGCCCCCAGCCGTTCCTGCGCATGGACGGGATGGCGTGGCGGAGCACGCGCGCATAGCCGTTGAGCTTCTCCTCGAAGAGCCCGGTCCAGCGGTCCTCGTCGAGCGACATGAAGTCGGAGGGCCGGACGGCGGCGGCGTTGTTGACGAGGATGTCGATCCGTCCGAACTCGGCGAGCGTGCGGTCGACCAGTTCCTTCGCCTGGTCGTCATGGGCGAGGTCGGCCGCGATCCCGAACACCTTGCCCGTGCCGCGCGCCGCCATTTCGCGGCAGGCCTGGTCGACGCGCGCCTGGTCGCGGCCGGTGACGACCACGGTCGTGCCCTCCTGAAGCAGGGTTTCGGCGCAGCATCGGCCGTTGCCGCGGGTGCTTCCGGTCACGAGAGCGATGCGGCCGGCTATTCCGAGATCCATTCTTTCCTCCAGGTCTGCATGGGTGGATGTCCGCTGCGGGTGCCGCGGATCAGACGAGAAGCCCGCGCGGCGTGTTGATGCCGAGCACGAGCTTGAAGGCGACATAGGTGAAGAGGACGAAGCCGCAGGCATAGGCGGCGCTGCCGAGAAGGCGCTTCGCCTGCGAGCGGCTGCTGCCGGACAGCATGAAGAACGTCAGCAGCAGGAACAGGAAGGCCGATTCGTAGAAGCCGATGCGCGAGGCGCCGAGCGCCAGA
>JAEZEK010000377.1 GCA_023417735.1 Pseudomonadota bacterium
AATCTGGCGCGGGTCGTGCGTCCGGGGTCGCCTTAGTGGCGGACCGCCGGGGTCTCGACCGACAGCCCGCTGCCGCGCCATGCGACATAGACCTCGAGCGCCATCAGCTCGTCCGAGAACGCCTCGAACGGCTCCGCGCGCGTGTCGCGGATGCAGCCGCGGAAGCGGTTGTGGGTCGAGATCAGGGTGGCGTCCTTGAGCCGGTAGGTCGGGAAGCCGTTGGTATGGCCCTGGCTCAGGAAGTCGGCGCGCAGATACTTGCCGGAATTGGCCTCGTGGCAGCTCGCGCAGGCGAAATCGAGCTGGCCGAACCGGGTGTAGTAGAGCTCCTTGCCGCGCTCCCACCACGCCTTCATGTCGCCCTCGTCGAGGTCGAGCTTGACCGGCATGCCGCGGGACTGGTGCCGCACGAAGCTCGTCATGGCGATCTGGTCGGTGGCGTCGAACTTGTAGGGCTCGGCCTGCATCCGCTCGGTGCGGCACTCGTTGATCTGGAGCTCGAGATTGTGCGGCTTGTTGGCCGACGCGCTCCAGAACGGCGCCTTCGCGCCGACGCCCTTCATGCTCTCCGCGGCGTCGCCGTGGCAGCTCGCGCAGGACTTGCCGGCGGCACCGTCGACCTCGTCCCACAGCTCACGGCCCCGCTCCACGAGCAGCATGCCGGGATTGTCGAAATCGTCGGTCTCCAGCGCCTGCGTCTCGTCCTCGCGATAGTGCCAGCCCGAGATGAGCTCGTCGAACGGCACGCCTTCCGGCGCGGGCGCCCGCGTGATCATCTCCAGCTCGCCGTTGATGACCAGCTTGTCGCTGTCCTGGGCGGCGGCCGGCGCGGCCAGGAGCATGAGCCCCGCCAAACCGACCCCGACCGCCCCGAGATGTCTCTTCATTCCCGTTTCCCCCCTTTGGGTGCGGGCGCCGTCGCGCGGAGCCGCCTCTTATTGGACCTCGATCGTCTGCTCGTCGGTGTAGGTCGACCCGTCGTCATCGACCCAGGTGAACTTCATCGTGCCGCTCTCCGGCACCTTCACGCTGAACTCGAAATACGGGTTCGCCGAAATCGCCGCGTCCAGGTCGGCCTCGAAGACCTTCTGGCCATTGAACTCGGCGGTGAACTTGTTGATGATCTGCCGCGGGATGACGTTGCCGTCCTTGTCCTTGCGCAGGCCGGTTTCCATCTCGTGGTTCACGAGCGTCTTGATCGTGATCACTTCGTCCTTGCTTGCGGTCTTGGGGACCCGCACGCGGGGCTTCACGTTTGCTGCCATCGTCGTTCTCCCTGATCAGCCGCCGCAGCCGCCGATCGTCACCTTGACTTCCTTCTTGTCCATGAAGACCGACCCGTCGCGCATCTTGGCGACCGCGATCACGTTCTGGGTCTTGGCGAGACGCATCCGGGTCGACGCGTCGGCGCTGCCGCTCAGCGGCGTGAAGAAGAAGGTGACCACGCCCGGATTCGGGTTGCCTTCGGCGAAGATCACGACCGACTCCACCGCGTCCGGGGCGTCGAGGTCGCCGTCGACCGACACGGAGATCGGAACCGTGTTGCCGTTCTCGGCGATCTCGGGGGCGGTCAGCGTGATGCGACCCGCCTGCGGCGCGTTGCCGCCGGAGAATTCCTCGATCGCCTTCGTCGTGTCTTCGGCGGCCGCGCGGGCGATGCCGGCGTTGAGGCCGGCTCCCACGAACACCGCGGCTCCGGCACCGAAGGCCAGCGCACTGCGTCGCGTGTACTGCATTTCCGTACTCCCTCTGGTCGGCTGGCCTATTGCTCCTTGAGCGTCACCAGATAGGCCACGAGATCCTCGACCTGTTCCGCGGTGAGGATCGGCTTGTCCGCGAGGTCCTTCCGGACCCGCTGGTCGTTGATGATGCGATAGAAGGCCGGCATCACCGTCTCCTCGCCGAAGACGTGCTTCGGGTTGACGACGATCGCGCGCAGCTGGCCCTCTTCGTACCTGGAGGCCACGTCGGTGAGCTCGGGCCCGACCTCGCCGTGGAAGAGCTCCTTGGAGAGATCCGCGTTGGCATGGCAGGCCAGGCAATTGCCGAGCGAGCGGCCGGCGAACACTTCGCGCCCCTTCGCCGGATCGCCGGGCTGACCCGTCAGCGACGCCGAGATCTCCAGATCGTCGAACTTCACGTCGCCGGGCGCGGTCGGAGCCGCCGCACCAGCGGCGCTTGCGAGCGCCAAGACCGCGCCTGCGGCCGGTGCGAGATACTTCCTCATGCGTGTTCCCCCCGATCTTCTTGGTGCCCGAGCTTGGGGCGATCGTGCGTCCGGACGAGGCCGGCCTGCGATTTCGCTCTGTACCTCGATAAATTCATTTATTTGAATGTGTCAAGCAAAGACTTCGAAGCGTCAATCCGCGAGCACGGCTCCGGAGGCGCGCGCCTCTTCGATCTTGCGGGCGTGGTAGCTCTGGAAGTGCTCCTGGCCCTCGTAGCCCTTCTCCCGCACCCAGCGGAACATGTTGAGCGTCGTCAGCTTGCCGAACTGGCCGGGCATGGTCTGCACCGCGGCCCGGTTCGCCGGCTCGTCGGACGGTTCCTCGGGCAGGAAGATGACGGTCGGCGTGAACACGACGCCCCATTTCCGCGCCGCCGTCTTCTCGGTCAGCACGTCGCCGTCGAGGTCGGTCACCTCCTCGTCGCCGAACAGGTTGTACTGGACCACCATGTAGTTCTCGCGGATGTAATCGCGCACCTGCGGGTCCGACAGCACCTCCTCGTGCAGCTTGCGGCAATAGATGCAGCCGCGCTGCTCGAAGATGATCGCGAGCCGCTTTCCCTGCTCGGCCGCCGTCTCGATGTCCTCGCGCATGTCGCGGAAGGTGATGGTGAACCAGTCCTCCTTGTGGAGCCCGTCGTCGCCGACCTGCGCGGCGGACGCGGCGCCGGTTCCGACGGCCAGTGCAAGCGCCAGTGCGATGGCTTTCAGCATGCTTTTCCTCCCTCAGCCGATCGTGCCCAACACGGGGAACGTCTCCAGCAGCCAGAACGACATGACGGTCATCTGGCCGGTCACGAAGAGGATGCCGGTCAGCACCAGGAAGCCGCCCATGACCTTCTCCACGGTCGGCATGTGGCGCCGGAACCGGCGCGCCCAGCCGAGGAACACCGGCGCGAAGCCGGCCGCCAGCAGGAACGGGATGCCGAGGCCGAGCGAGTAGGTGAAGAGCAGGCTGGCTCCGCGCACCGCAGTGTCCTCGGTTCCGGCCACGAACAGGATCGCGGCGAGGACCGGACCGACGCAGGGCGTCCAGCCGAAGGCGAAGGCGAGGCCCATGACATAGGCGCCGAACAGGCCGGGCGGCTTGCGCTCAACCTGCACCCGCGCCTCGCGGTAGAGCAGGCCGATCCGGAACAGGCCGAGGAAATGCAGGCCCATGATGATGATCAGCACGCCGGCGATGATGGCCAGCACGTCGAGGTGGCGGGCGACCGTCTGGCCGATCACGCTCGCGGTGGCGCCGAGCGCGACGAACACGGTCGAGAAGCCGAGCACGAAGGCGAGGGCGGCGAGAAAGATGCGCCGGCCGCTGTCGCCTTCCTCCCCGCGCGTCTCCAGCTGGTCGATCGACACGCCGGCGAGGAAGGCGAGGTAGGGCGGCACGATCGGCAGGACGCAGGGCGAGACGAAGGACAGCAGGCCTGCCGTCAGCGCGCCGAGCGCGGTCACGTCGAACACGATGTTTCCCCTCCGCTCCGGCCGCACGTCTCGTCGCGGCTGGAAGATATTCGCTTCTTTCTATATATCTGAAGCGTCCGAGGGAATGGAAGAACTCGTGCTGCGCCCAATTGCCCTTGCGCTTGCGCTCGCCGGACTAGCGTCCGCGGCTTCCGCCGCGGAGCTGATCATGCTCGAGCAGCCGGCATGCCCGTGGTGCGCGCGCTGGGACGAGGAGATCGGCGTCGCCTATCCGAAGACCGAGGAGGGCAGGATCGCGCCGCTTCGCCGCGTCTCCATCCGCGACCCCTGGCCAGCGGATCTCGAGGGCATCGCGCGGGAGCGCTTCACGCCGGTCTTCGTGCTCGTTTCCGACGGCAAGGAGTACGGCCGGATCCGCGGCTATCCGGGCGCCGACTTCTTCTGGCCGATGCTCGGCGAGCTCATCGCCCGCCTGCCGCCCGGAGAGCGCGGCGATATATCGCAATAGAACCAGCCCGCAGAACCAATAAACCAAGCCATCGAAAGTCGGGATTTCAATGTCGCTCACGCAACCAGCCGCTCCGAAGACCCCGGCCGACGTGGAAGCGCTGCTCGATCAGGCGCGCAAGGCCAGCGACCTCCTGAAGGCGCTCGCGCACGAAAGCCGCCTGCTGATCCTCTGCCTGCTCGCGGAGGGCGAGAAGTCGGTGACGGAGCTCGAGCAGATCCTGACGCTGCCGCAGCCGACCGTGTCGCAGCAGCTCGCCCGGCTCCGCTTCGACCGCCTCGTGCGCACGCGCCGCGACGGACGGACGATCTTCTACAGCCTGGCGGACGACGAGGTATCCGCCGTGATCGCGACATTGTACGATCTGTTCTGCCGCAACGTGCGCCAGCCGGAGTGCTGAAGGCGAAACGACGACAGGAGCGAGACAAACGGTCCCGGTGAAGGGCCGGTCAGCGATCACCAGCTAGGGGCCGACAGAGCCGCGGCTGGCGCAGGGGAGACGCCGTGATGCATGGCTTCGATGCCATCTGGCTGCTGCCGGTCTTCGGCGTCCTCGTCGGGGTCGGGATCGGCTATGCCGCGCGGGCGAGCCGGTTCTGCACGCTCGGCGCGCTCGAACGGCACTGGTACGCCGCCGATTCGACCGGCATCCGCACCTGGGTCCTCGCCGCGGCCGTCGCGATCGCCGCCACCCAGGCCATGATCCTCGGCGGCATCATCGACATCGGCTCGTCCTTCTATCTCGAACCGCGGCTGTCGCTCCTCGGCGCGGTGCTGGGCGGGCTCGCCTTCGGCGTCGGCATGGCGCTGGTCGGCACCTGCGGGTTCGGCGCGCTCGTGCGGCTCGGCGGCGGCAGCCTGCGCTCGCTCGTCGTCATCATCGTCCTCGCCGTCTCCGCGCTGGCAGCCGAGCGCGGCCTCATCGGCGTCGCCCGCGTCAGCCTCGTGGAGGGGCTCGCGCTCGATCTCGCCCCGGCGGCCGAGCAGTCGCTCGCCGGCCTGCTCGCCGCCCATACGGGCTACGACGCGCGCCTGCTCCTCGGCGCGGCGATCGTCGCCGCCATGCTGCTCTGGGTGTTCCGCGACCGCGCCTACCGGCACAAGCGGGTGCAGATCGCGGCGGGAGCGACGATCGGGCTGCTCGTCGCGGCCGGATGGCTCGTCACCTCCACGATCCGCGACCAGTCGCTCTCCCTGCAGCCGGTCCATCTGGAATCGGCGTCCTTCGTCGGCACCTATGCCGACGCCCTCATGGCATTCGCGACCTTCACCGGCGCGATCCCGAGCTACGGGGTCGGGCTCGTCCTCGGCGTTCTCATCGGCGCCGTCCTCGCCTCGCGGCGGCAGCGCGACCTGCGCTGGGAGGCCTGCGACGACGCCCACGAGCTGCGCCGCCACATGCTGGGGGCGATGCTGATGGGCGTCGGCGGCGTCATGGCCGGCGGCTGCACGATCGGGCAGGGCCTGTCGGCCGCCTCGACGCTCGCCATCTCGGCGCCGATCGTGATGCTCTCCATCGTCGCCGGTGCGCGGCTCGGCCTCGCCTGGCTGATGGAGGGTTCGCTGAGGGGCCTGTTCTGGCGCCTCTCGCGCGCTCCCGCCGAATAGGTCAGGCCGGGACGAAGCGGTAGGCGCGGTCCTTCCGCTCGGCGTGGCCGATGCCCGGATAGGGCAGGTGGAACCCGAGCAGCGCGGTCTTCTCCGTCGCCAGCCGGTCGAGCAGCCGGGCGCGGGTGCGGGCGCCCATGTCGCGGTCGTGGTCGCTCGAGGAGGCCCAGTCCGGCCGCTCGAACGAGACGGCGCGATGGGTGATCGCGTCGCCGGTCAGGAACAGGGCGTCGTTCCCGGAGCGCAGCTCGAACGAGACGTGGCCCGGCGTGTGCCCGAACGATTCGACCGCCTCGACGCCCGGCAGGATCTCCTGGCCGGCCTCGAAGAAGGTCACCCGGTCCTCGATCGCCTGGTAGTTCCGCTGCGCGCCGGCGGCGAAGCTGTGCGCGATCTCCGGCAGCTTCGACAGCACGTCCTCGGCCATCCAGAAATCCCATTCCGGGCGGGCGACGTGGTAGCTCGCCTCCGAGAACACCTCCTCGTCGAAATCGTCGAGCACGCCCCACAGGTGATCGGGATGGCCGTGGGTGAACACCACATCCGTCACCTCGGAAGGATCGACGCCCGCCGCGCCGAGGCTGTCCACGAGCCGGCCGGCGCTCTCCATGAAGCGGGGTCCGGAGCCCGCATCGAACAGGACGAGCCGGCCGCCGCTTCGCAGCAGCGCGACGTTGCAGGCCGGCTTCACCTCGTCGAGCGGCAGGTCGTAGGCCGCCATGAGGGCCTGGAACTCCGCCTCGTCGGCTTCGGGGGCGATGAACTTCGCCGGCCGGAGCACGAGGTTGCCGTCGCTCACGACGGTCAGTTCCATGTCGCCGAGAGCGATCCTGTGCGGCTCGGCGGCGAATGCCGGACGGAGGCCGAGCGGCAGGGCCGCGAGCGCCGCCACGGCCGCGCCTCCGGCGAGCAGCTCGCGGCGGGAGAGCGCAAGGCGCCGCCGACCGGCAGCGTTATCGAAGGCCGACATGGAAGCTTCCTCATATTCGGTTTTTCGCATTCTTCGCCGCCTCCGGCGGCCAGGTCAACACCCCGGCTTGCGGGCGCGGCCGATCGCTGCAATGTGCGGCCAATGAGGCGGCATCCAAGCTGCCGCGATCATCAGCAAGGAGAAGACCGAATGGATGTCCGTGCAGCAGTCGCATTCGAAGCCGGCAAGCCACTCGAAGTCACCACCGTCCAGCTCGACGGCCCCCGCGAAGGCGAGGTGCTCGTCGAGATCAAGGCAACCGGCATCTGCCACACGGACGAGTTCACCCGCTCGGGCGCCGACCCGGAGGGCATCTTCCCCGCGATCCTCGGCCATGAGGGTGCGGGCATCGTGGTCGATGTCGGCCCGGGCGTGCGGAGCGTGACGCCGGGCGACCACGTCATCCCGCTCTACACCCCGGAATGCCGGGAATGCCCCTCCTGCCTGTCGCGGAAGACGAATCTCTGCACCGCCATCCGCGTGACGCAGGGGCAGGGGCTGATGCCGGACGGCACCTCCCGCTTCTCCATCGAGGGCAAGCGGCTGCACCATTACATGGGCACCTCCACCTTCGCGAACTACACCGTGCTCCCTGAGATCGCGGTCGCCAGGATCCGCGAGGACGCGCCGTTCGAGAAGGTCTGCTACATCGGCTGCGGTGTCACGACGGGGGTCGGCGCCGTCATCAACACGGCCAAGGTGGAGCCCGGCGCCAAGGCGGTGGTGTTCGGCCTCGGCGGCATCGGCCTCAACGTCATCCAGGGGCTGCGGCTCGTCGGCGCCGACATGATCATCGGCGTCGACCTCAACAATTCCAAGAAGGAATGGGGCGAGCGCTTCGGCATGACCCACTTCGTCAATCCGCGCGAGATCGAGGGCGACATCGTCTCCCACCTCGTCAACATGACGAAGACCAAGGCCGACCAGATCGGCGGCGCGGACTACACGTTCGACTGCACCGGCAACGTCACCGTCATGCGCCAGGCGCTCGAAGCCTGCCACCGCGGCTGGGGCCAGTCCATCGTGGTGGGCGTCGCGCCGGCCGGCGCGGAGATCGCCACGCGTCCGTTCCAGCTGGTGACAGGTCGTGTG
>JAEZEK010000390.1 GCA_023417735.1 Pseudomonadota bacterium
CCGATGCGCTGAACGCCCATCTGCGGCCGGCGCCGATCGCCGTCCTACGGGCGGAGGCGGTGCCGGGCGATTTCGACGCCCGCCATTCCGCGCTGCGCCGGCATTACCGCTACCGCATCGTGAACCGCCGCGCGCCGCTCGCGCTCGATGCCGGCCGCGCCTGGCGCGTCAGCCGGCCGCTCGACGCGGAGGCGATGCACGCCGCCGCCCAGCGCCTGGTCGGCACGCACGACTTCACCACGTTCCGCTCGACTGACTGCCAGGCGCGAAGCCCGGTGAAGACGCTCGACCGGCTCGACGTCGCCCGCTACGGCGAGGAGGTCGTGATCGAGGCCTCCGCGCGCTCGTTCCTGCACAACCAGATCCGGTCCTTCGCGGGCTCGCTGAGGCTCGTCGGCGAGGGCAAATGGCCGGCGTCGACGGTGAGTGCGGCGCTCGCTGCGCGGGACCGCCGTTTCTGCGGCCCGATCGCCCCGCCCGACGGCCTCTACCTCCTCCGCGTCGACTACCCGGAGCCGCTCAGCCCACCCGGCCGATCGTGAACTCCACGACGAGCGAGACGAGCACCTCGAGGATGACGATCGGGATGGCGAGGCCCGCCGGCACGCCGAGGGCCGTGCGCGCGACCATGTAGGAGAAGCGCAGCGCGAGGCCGAACACGGCGAAGAGCAGGTAGGGCACGACCGCGGCCGGCAGGAGCCCGGCGACGTAGGGCAGGAGCACGGCGCCGTAGACGCCGGCGACGATCACCGAGCTCCAGTTGCGGCAGGCGATGTAGGGAACGAACTGGCTCGCCAGCCCGAGCGGCCGCGCCAGGAGCGCGAAGAGCAGCGGAAAGGCCACCCAGTCGACCGCGACGGCCACGAAGCGGAGCGCCGTCGGCCCCGCCGCCGGCGGCTCGCCCGTTGCGTTCTCCGCCAGAAGCGCGGGCTCCGCCAGGAGGACCGGCAGCGAGAAGGCCAGCACCAGGACGATCGCCCCGAACGACTTCCAGAAGCCCTCGATCGACGTGTCGAGGCGGGTCAGGCCGGCGGAATCGCCGTTCATGACGGCCCAGGCGCCCGCGAGGTTCTCGCGAATCCAGCTTATCGGCATCAGGCGGGGAAATACGTGTCGAGGATGCGTTCGTAAACCGCGGTGAGACGGGCGAGCTCGTCGAGCGGGATGCACTCGTCCGCCTGGTGCATGCTCGTCCCGACCGGGCCGAACTCCACCACGGGGCAGTAGTCCTTCACGAACCGCGCGTCCGAAGTGCCGCCGCCGGTGGAGAGCGCCGGGCGCCGTCCGGTAACCGCCTCCACCGCATCCGAGACGAGGGCGATCAGGGCCTCGTCACGCGTCAGGAAGACATCGGAGGGCGAGGGCTCCTCCTCAAGCCGCCAGCGGATCGGTCGCGTCGCGACATGCGGCCTCTCTGCGACCGCCCGGATCCGCCGCTCGATCTCTTGGCGCAGGCGCACGCGATCCCAGCGATCGTTGAACCGGCTGTTCATGCGGGCGCTCGCGGAGGCGGGGATCACGTTCCAGGCTGGGTTCCCGACGTCCACGGAGACGATCTCGAATGTGGACGGCTCGAAATGCTCGGTGCCGTCGTCGAGCGGCTCCGCCTGAAGGGCGTAGAGAAGCTCGGTGAGCCCCCGCACCGGGTTGTCGGCGAGATGCGGATAGGCGGCGTGGCCGTGCCGCCCCTCCACGGTGAGAGTCGCGGAGAAGCAGCCGCGGCGGCCGACCTTGATCTGGTCGCCGAGCACCGTCGCGCTGGTCGGCTCGCCGACGAGTGCAGCCGAAAACCGCTCGCCCCGTTCGGCAGCCGAGGCGAGCAGCTTCGCGGCGCCGGTGTTCGCCGGCCCGTCGTCGTCGCCGGTGACGAGGAACGAGATGCGGCCGCCGAAATCCGTTCCGCGCCTCTCCAGGAAGGCGAGCGCCGCCGCCATGAAGGCGGCGAGCCCGCCCTTCATGTCGACCGCGCCGCGCCCGAACATGAGCCCGTCCTCGATCGCCGCGGCGTCTGGCGGATGGCGCCAGCGCGACGGATCGCCCGGCGGCACGACATCGGCATGGCCGACGAAGACGAGATGCCGCTCGCCCGTGCCGAATGCGGCGAAGAGATTCTCGACGTCCGGCGTGCCCGGCGCCGTGAAGATCGGCCGGTCCACGGCGAAGCCCGCCGGGCGGAGCCGGCGTTCGATGACGTCGAGGGCGGGACCGGCGTCGGGCGTCACGCTCGGCGCACGGATCAGATCGGCCAGGATCGCCGCCGCGGACGTCTCGCCGCTCACGAAGTGACCGGCACCGGGGGCGGCCCGAAGCGGTTCGGACCCGGGTCGCCCTCGAGGAGCCCGAGGTCGACGATCATCCAGATGAAGCCGATGACAGGCACGATCAGGATGAGCACCCACCAGCCGCTCTTGCCGCGGTCATGAAACCGTTTGACGTGGATTCCGAGCGTCGGGATGATCATCAGCACGCTCACCAGCCAGCCGATCAGGCCGTCGCCGAACAGGATGCCGGAAAGCACGCTCGCGATGAGCAGGACGATCGCACCGAACCACCAGTCGCGACGGCCGATCCTGCCGTCGAAGTTCAGGAACAGGTATTGCCAGTCCATGAGCCGGTCCTCCGCGCCACACCCTCCCGGGTAGCGGCGATGCCGCGCTCAGGCAAGGCCGTGGCGCGAACAGCGATTCCAGCCGGTGAAGGCGAGATCCGCCATCAGGTCGGCGGCACGTCGGCGGCCGCACCGTATCGGTTCGCGCCGGGCTGCGGCGGGACGATGCCGAGCCAGACCGTGAAGGCGAGGTTCACGAACGGGATGGCGATCGCGACCGCCCACAGCCCGTTCATGCCGATGTCGTGCAGCCGCTTGACCGCGATCGCGACGCTCGACCAGACGCCGAGCACCGAAACGAAGGGCGAAAGCGCCGAGGCGAGCGCGGCGTAGCTCGCCTCCTCGCCGCCCATCAGCTGCAGGAACATCGCCGTGATGACGGCCTGCGGGCCGAAGAGAGCGAGCCAGTAGACCTGCCGCCCGATCCGCCCCGAAAAGCCGAAAAGGGCCCAGAGCACCCTGCGCCAGGTTTCGTTTCGGGCCGGTTGCGGAGGGCTCGCCACGGCTTCAGGACCGCAGCAGCTCGTTGATGGAGGTCTTGGACCGGGTGCGCTCGTCGACGCGCTTCACGATCACGGCGCAGTAGAGGGCCGGTCCGCCGCTTTCCCCGGGCATCGCACCGGGAACGACGACGGAATAGGGCGGCACCTCGCCGTAGCGGACGTCGCCGCTCGCGCGGTCGACGATGCGGGTGGAGGCGCCGAGATAGACCCCCATCGAAAGGACTGAGCCTTCCCGGACGATGACCCCCTCGGCCACTTCCGACCGGGCGCCGATGAAGCAATTGTCCTCGATGATGACGGGTCCGGCCTGGAGCGGCTCGAGCACGCCGCCTATCCCCGCCCCGCCCGAGATGTGGCAGTTTGCGCCGATCTGCGCGCACGAGCCCACCGTGGCCCAGGTGTCGATCATGGTCCCCTCGCCGACATGGGCGCCGAGATTGACGAAGGACGGCATCAGCACGGCGCCGGGGGCGATGAAGGCGGAGCGGCGGACGATCGCGCCGGGAACGGCGCGAAACCCACCCGCCTCGAACTCGCCCGCGGACCAGCCGTCGAACATCGACGGCACCTTGTCCCACCAGACGGCGCCGCCCGGCCCGCCCTCGATCACCGCCATCGGGTTGAGCCGGAACGACAGGAGCACGGCCTTCTTCAGCCATTGGTTCACCGTCCAGTCACCGTCCGCGCCCCGCTCCGCGACACGCACCGTGCCGGCGTCGAGCAGCGCGAGAGCCCGGTCCACGGCCTCGCGCACCTCGCCGCTCGTCGAAGGCCCGATCCCGTCGCGAGCGTCGAAGGCCTGGTCGATGATCGTCTGAAGCTGTCCGAGGTCCGCCATTTTCCGTCCGGTCTTTCTGAAGCGCGGCGGACCTTAGTCCGTGCCCTTCCGCTGTCAACGCGCGAGGGGCCGCGCCTGCTTGACTTCGTACCCCGAACCGGCTTGGCAGGAACGCGAGCCACAAGGAAGACCCGACGTGCCGTTCCATCTCGACCCGCAGCTGGAGCGCGACAGCATACCCGTCGCCGATCTGACGCTCTCGTCGGTCCGCCTGATGGGCGATGCCAACTTCCCCTGGCTGCTCCTCGTGCCGCGGCGGCCCGGCCTGGTCGAGATCCTCGATCTGCCACGCCACGACCGCGTCCAGCTGATCGACGAGATCGGTCTCGCCGGCGAGGCGCTGAAGGCGGCGGTCGGGTTCGACAAGCTCAACGTCGCCGCGCTCGGCAATTCCGTCCGGCAGCTCCACGTCCACGTCATCGCGCGCCGCCACGGCGACGCCGCCTGGCCGCGTCCCGTCTGGGGCGCCGCGCCGGCCAGGCCCTATGGCGCCGGCGAGGCGGAAGCGCTCGCGGCGCGGATCGCCGAGCGGCTGACGGTCACGAGGATCGGGGCGGCGACCTGATCGGGCCGGCCTCCATGCGCCTTCTCTTCGAGCACCCGTTCTTCGGCGACACGAGCGCGCTCAACGGCTTTTCCGGCAACCGGCTCGACCGGCTCTCGGAGCACCGCTCGGAGAGCAGCCTTCCCGACGCGCTGGCCGACCCGGCGGCGCGCGTCCTCCTCTTCGCCGCCGATCGCGCCTTGCTGCAGTTCGACGGCGGCAGCGCCCGAGGCGTGTTCGATCTTGCGACCGCGGACGCACTCGGCCTTGACCGCGGAACGCTGATCCTCCTCGGCACCGGCGCGGACGGGCCGCGGCTTGCAGGGCTCGTCGATGCGGACCGGGCGCTGCCCGAGGACGTGAAGGCGATCGACCTGCGCTCGCTCGCCCTCCAGGGCCTGCTCGGGCAGGCGGACACCGGGGCGGTCGCACAGGCGCGCTCGCTTCTCGCGTGGCACGGCAGCCACGGGTTCTGCGCCCGGTGCGGTGCCGCGACCGAGCCTCGCGGCGGCGGCGTCCGCCGCGAATGCGCGGCATGCGGGGCGCAGCATTTTCCCCGCGTCGATCCCGTCTCGATCATGCTCGCGATCGACGGCGACCGCTGCCTGCTCGGCCGGCAGGCCCGCTTCGCGCCGGGAACGTATTCCGCGCTCGCCGGCTTCATCGAGCCGGGCGAAACGATCGAAGGCGCCGTCCGCCGGGAGATCCGGGAGGAAGCCGGCGTGGTCGTCGGCCGCGTCGCCTATCATTCCAGCCAGCCCTGGCCGTTCCCCTCCTCGCTCATGATCGGCTGCTTCGCCGAGGCGCTCTCCACCGAGATCCGGCGCGACGAGACGGAGCTCGAGGACTGCCGCTGGTTCGGCCGCGACGAGATCCGGCTGATGCTCGCCGGGAGCCATCCCGACGGGCTCGTCGCGCCGCAGAAGATCGCCATCGCCCGGAGCCTGATCGCGGCGTTCGCGGCGGAAGACGTCTGAGCCGCCACCGCGCTCAACCTTCGAGGTCGGACTTCAGCCGGTCGAGCAACTCGACCGCGCGTGCCGCATAGGGGCCGATCCAGCGGTCGTGGATGGCCTTGATCGGCAGCGGGTTGAGGTGGTTCCAGCGCTCGCGCCCCTCGCGCCGGACGATCACCAGGTCCGCCGCTTCGAGCACCTTGAGATGCTGCATCACCGTGCAGCGGTCGAGGGCCGGGAAACGCGCGCAAAGCTCCCCCGTCGTCTGCGGCCGGTCCTTCAGGGCGTCGAGCAGTGCCCGCCGGACCGGCGCCGCGAGCGCCTTGAAGACGCGATCATCCGATTCGCCGCTTGACATGTTACATTTCTATAACATGATGGCGTCGAAGCCCAGGAGGAAACCATGGACCTGAAATTCAGGGTGGCCGGGCGCATCGCGCGTCCCGTCGGGGAAGTGTTCGAGGCCGTCGTCAATCCGACCGAACTGTCGCGCTACTTCACCACCGGCGGCGCGACGGGGCGGATCGAGCCGGGCGCGATGGTGACATGGGACTTTCACGATTTTCCCGGAGCGTTCCCGGTCTGGGTGACGGAGGTGGAGCCGGAGCGGCGCATCGTGCTCCAGTGGGAGGCGAACGAAGGCGCGCCGTCGGACGGTGACGCGGCCGTGACCGCCGACGCCGGGTACCGGACCACCGTCACCATGACCTTCGAGCCACTGGAGGACGGCCGGACGCTGGTGACGATCTCGGAGGAAGGCTGGCGCGAGACGCCGGCGGGCCTCAGCGCCTCCTACGGCAACTGCCAGGGCTGGACGCAGATGCTGTGCGCCATGAAGGCGTGGCTCGAGCACGGCATCAACCTGCGCGAGGGCATGTTCAAGTAGCCCGCGGCGCCGTCAGCCGTGGCGGACGGGGCGGAGCTCGCGGTTCTCCTCGGGCTCCGCGATGTTGGCGCGGAACGGGCTCGCGGGATAGATCCCGACGATGCGCAGCTCCGCGGAGAAGAAGTCGAGCTCCTCCAGGGCGAGCGCGACGCTGCGGTCGTCGGGATGGCCCTCGACATCGGCATAGAACATGGTCGCGAAGAAGCGGCCGCCGAGCTGGTAGCTCTCCAGCTTGGTCATGTTGACGCCGTTCGTCGCGAAACCGCCGAGCGCCTTGTAGAGCGCGGCCGGAACGTTGCGGACGCGGAAGACGAAGGAGGTGATGACCGGGCCGTTGCCGGCCACCGAACGGCGCGGCTCGCGCGAGAGGATCACGAAGCGCGTCGTGTTGTGGGCCTCGTCCTCCACGTCCTCGGCCAGGATGTCGAGGCCATAGATCTCGGCAGCGAGGCGGGAGGCGATCGCGCCGCGGCTCCGGTCCCCCAGCTCGGCGACGTGCCGGGCCGAGCCGGCGGTGTCCGCCGCCACCTCGGCGGTGATGCCCAGCCTCCGGATAAGCTTGCGGCACTGGCCGAGCGCCTGGACGTGGCTCTGCACCACCTTCAGGTCCTCCAGCCGGCTGCCGCGCACGCCCATCAGCTGGTGCCGCACGGGCAGGAAGTGCTCGCCGATGATCGAGAGATCGGAGGTCGGCAGCAGATGGTGGATGTCGGCGACCCGGCCGGCCACCGAGTTCTCGATCGGGATCATGCCGAGATCGGCGTCGCCGGACGACACCGCCTGGAAGCAGTCCTCGAAGGTCGGCAGCGGCACCGGCATGCAATCGGGGAACACCTCGAGGCACGCGATGTGCGAATTCGCCCCGAGCTCACCCTGGAAAACGACCCTCTGACCCGACACTTCAAACGCTCCCTGGCCTGTCGTGGTACTCGTCATTGCGGCCGGGCGAGCAGCGCCCGCGCCCGCTCGAGGTCCGCCGGCGTGTCGACGCCGAGCGGGACCGCGTCTACGAGCACGACGTCGATCCGCATCCCCGCTTCGAGCGCCCTCAACTGCTCCAGCCGCTCCCGCATTTCAAGCGGGCTCGGCGGCAGCCGCACGAAACGGCCGAGCGCCTCCCGGCGCCAGGCGTAGAGCCCGATATGGTGAAGGAGCGGCCCGTCGCCGTGCGGCGCGGTCGCGCGGGTGAAGTAGAGCGCACGCATCCGGCCGGGCGCCAACGCGGTGCCGACCACCTTCACGACGTTTGGGTCCGTCCGCTCGTGCTCGACCGTGATGGTCGCCGCAAGCGTCGCGATGTCGACCTGCGGATCGCGGAGCGGGCCGAGCGACGCCCTGACCGAAACCGGATCGATCGTCGGCAGGTCGCCCTGCAGGTTCACCACCACGTCGTAGCGGCCGTCGGGATCGCGCAGGGCGAGCGCCTCGTGGATACGGTCGGAGCCGGAGGGATGCTCCCGCCCGGTCACAACCACGTCGGCGCCGCTCCCGGCGAGCGCATCCGCGATCT
>JAEZEK010000398.1 GCA_023417735.1 Pseudomonadota bacterium
ACCCAGACGAGGGCTGCGGCGGCGAGCGGCCATGCGTCCGCCCGGCCCGGGCCGCGGGTCCGGGCCCGCCGGCGCAGGATGCCGGCGACGAGCGGCCGCCCGATCTCCGTCACGGCCGCGCCGCCGAAGAAAAGGCGAGCGCCGTGGTGGGCGCCCGCCGCGTCATCGCCTCGAGGGTCCCGTCGGGGTCAGGAGCTCGGGCCGTCGTCGTAGCCGACCTCGTCGACGAGCTCGCTCGCCTCCTGGCGGTGCTTCGCGATCTCGGCGAGCGGCAGGGTGTCCGGCTTCAGATCGCCGAACGACGCGACGATGTCGGACACCGCGATCCCCTTCTCGACCGGGTACTCGTGGTTGGTCTCCGCGTAGATGCGCTGCGCCTCGTCGCCGGACAGGAATTCCATCAGCTTCACGGCATTGTCGCGGTTCGGCGCGTTCTTGGCCAGCGCCATGCCGGAGATGTTGACGTGCGTGCCGCGGTCGCCGGCGTTCGGCATCAGCACCTTGATGGCGCTCGCCCACTCCTTCTGCTCCGGCTCCTTCTCGTTCGTCATCATCAGCGCGACGTAATAGGTGTTGCCGAGGGCGATGTCGCACTGGCCGGCGAAGATCGCCTTGGCCTGGTCGCGGTCGCCGCCGGCGGGCTTCACCGCGAGATTGTTCTTGAGGCCCGTCAGCCACTTCTCCGCCTCTTCCGCGCCGTGATGGGCGATCATCGCGGAAAACAGGCCGAGATTGTAGACGTGCTGCCCGGAGCGCGTGCAGATGCGGCCCTTCCACTTCGGGTCGGCGAGCTCCTCGTAGGTGATCGCCTCCTCCGGCACGCGGTCCTTGGAGGCGTAGACCACCCGGCCGCGCATGGTGAGGCCGAACCACTCGCCCTCCGGGTCGCGGTACTCGGCCGGCACGTTCGCCTCTATCGACGCGTTCTGGAGCGGCGCCGTGATGCCGGCGTCCTTGGCGGCGGCGAGGCGGTTGATGTCGACGGTCAGCAGCACGTCGGCGGGCGAGTTCGCGCCCTCGGCCCTGATCCGCTCCTCCAGCCCGCGGTCGGCGAAGATGACGCGCGTCGCGACGCCGGTTTCCTTTGTGAAGGCGTCGAGGAGCGGCTGGATCAGCTCGGGCTGCCGGTAGGTGTAGACGTTCACCACTTCGGCGGCCTGGAGGGCGGACGTCCCTGCGGTGAGGAGGAGGGGGGCGAGCAGTGCCGCGGCGCTGCGTGTCGTGACGGTCATCGTGATCTCCAATCGGAAGGGTTCAAGGCCCTGGCGTCGGGTTTTCAAACGCGCGCGACTATATTCGCGGAACGGGTCGAGTCAACGAAATCGCATGGATTTCAATAGTTTAGAATGGTTCTAAACTTGGTGACTCTGCAAGTCGAGAATACCATTTCCGGGCTGGGGCGCAATCGCCGCCGGTGTCCTGCCGCTGTCCGAGACGGGCCGCCCCTCCTTCAGTCCAGCCTGAAGCCCTTGCCGCGCACGAAGTCCCCGAACGCGCCGCGGAGCGGCTCGGCATACTGCCGGGCCTTGTCCTCCGACCAGCCGTAGCCGTCCGCCGTCCCGAAGCGCCGCGTGCCGCGCTGCCTGGAATAGGGGCGCAGCACCTCCCGGCGCGCGTCGTGCGCAGCGATCCGCTCCTCGAGGTTCTCCTCGGAGAAGCGGTTCTCGTGCACCGTCACGTCGAGCGGCAGGCGCGGCGTGACCGCGCCGGCCTCGGCCGGTCGGCCGAAGCAGAAGCCGGCATAGGGGACGACCTTGTCGGGCAGGCCGAGCCATTCGCTCACCGCCTCCGCGTGGTTCCGGATCTCGCTCACCGGGCACCCGCCGAGCCCGGCCATGGCGAGCGCCGCCTGGAACCAGGCGAGCGCGATCGCGGCGTCCCCGATGCCGTTGAAGAGAAGGTCGAAATGATCGTTCGGGAACGGCTTCCCCCGCCATTCCGCGATCTGCGGCAGGCGCCGGCCGTTGATGCAGAAGACGGCCATGCCCGGCGCCCTCCGCAGCCAGGGCAGGCCCGGCACGAGGTCGGCGATGCGCGCCCGCAGCCCCGGATCCGACACGATGACGATGTCGCGCTGCTGCAGGTCGCTCTTCGACGGCGCGGAGAGCGCGCAGGCGCAGAGGAGCCGTACGAGCGTCGGGTCGAGCGGATCGTCCGTGAAGGCGCGGGTGACGCGATGGGCCGCAAGCCCGGCCAGCCGGTCCGCCGCCCCCGGCGGAAGGTCGACGCAGAAGTCCTCCCCGAAACGCTCCGCCAGCGCGGCGCGCAGTTCCTCCAGCCCCTGCATCCCGACCTCCCTCGACGCGGAGCATAGGCAAACGGGCGACTGGCGTCATGTGGTGGAAGCTGGCCGCCTTGGCGCGGGTCCGCGGCCCTTGGCGAAGCGCCCGAGCGGCAGCGATCGGGCTCCGTCCGGTTGCGGCGCGGAATCAGGATAATGCACGCAACGCCGCACCGGTTCCATGCCAATTGGCGCGCCCTGCCTCTCCCATGCTATAGGCCTGCACGGGGAACGATCGCCGCGAGGGGTTCGAAGTGGGTTTCATGGACGCTGCCGTCTTTCTGCTCGCAGTCTTCTACGCCGGCGCGGTCTTCATCACCGGACGGGCCTGGGCGGGCGTGCGTCGCGGGGAAGCGACCTATGCGGCGCTCCGCGACCTGACCGGCATCACCGACCGCGCCGCCCTGTTCCGCCT
>JAEZEK010000409.1 GCA_023417735.1 Pseudomonadota bacterium
GCGTGATCGGGCCTGACGAAGGGCGGCTCCTCGGGGCCGCCCTTTTCGGGTCGTGGCCTGCAGCAGTCCGAGAATACCACGCTCCCCCACGAAAACAGCCGCGCGATCCAATGCTCGCGCTCATGGCCATCGGTGAACGTGCGCTTCATCGCAAGGGAGTGCCCCATCATGAATTCGAACGTTCCAGCAACCGATCCGCACCCGGCCGGGGCCGGTGCGCGCGACGCGCGGGCCTGGTGGATCCTCGCCGCGGCCACGCTCGGCCTCGGCCTCGGCTTCGGCGTGGTCTCGAGCTTCGCCGTCTTCATGGCGCCGCTCGAGGCGGAGTTCGGCTGGTCGCGGGCCGACGTATCGCTGGCCTACACGCTGATGACCGTTGGAATGGCGGCCGGCGGGCTGCTCTGGGGCGGCCTGGCGGACACGCGCCACCTGCGCACGGTCCTCGTTGCCGGCGCGGTCGTGCTCGGGCTGGGGCTCTTCGCGGCAAGCCGGATGGATAGCCTCATCGAGCTCTACGGGATCGCCCTCCTTCTCGGCCTGGCCGGCTTCGCCTGCCTCTATACGCCGCTCGTGGCTGCCGTCGGACTCTGGTTCCAGCGCCGGCGGGGGCTGGCGATCGGCATCGTGACCGCCGGGGGCGCGCTCGGGCAGGGCGTCGTGCCGCTGCTCGCCGAACCGCTCATCTCGGGGCTCGGCTGGCGCGAGGCCTATGCCGCGCTTGGCGCGGTCTATCTGGCTGCCCTCGTGCCGGCGATGGCGACCGTCCTTCGCCCTCCGCAAGGCGGTTCGAAGCCTGCGGCGGGCTCGTCCGAAGGGCGCTGTAGGATGTCCGTCCCGGCGAGCACCGCCTGGATCTCCGCGGCCGGCTTCTTCTGCTGCTTCTGCATGGCCGTGCCGCTCGTCCATGTCGTGCCGCTCGTTTGCGGCAGCGGTCAGCCGGCGTCGACCGGCGCCGCCCTGCTGTTCGCCATGATGACGATCGGCGCCGGGGGGCGGATCGCGTTCGGGATGCTTGCCGACAGGACCGGCGCGCTTCCCGCCTATGCCCTTGCATCCGTGGTGCAGACCGCCAGCGTCTTCTGGTTCGTCCCGAGCACCGCGATGATCGTCCTCGTTCCCGTCACCCTCGTCTTCGGCATCGGGTTCGCTGGCAACATGACCGGCCTGCTGCTCCTCGTTCGCGAGTCGGTCCCGTCCGCGGTTCTCGGAAGGGTGACGGGGATCGTGGGATTCATGGCGTGGCTCGGCATGGGCGCCGGCGGCTATGCCGGCGGCCTGATGTTCGACTGGACCGGGGACTACGCGCTCGCGTTCGGATCGGCAGTCGCTGCGGGCGCCGCCAATCTGACCATCCTCGGGCTCTTTGCGCGCGAAAGGCGGGGCGTGGTCGCCCCCTCGTTCGGCACGGCGGGCGCACTCTCCTGACCGAAGGCTCTCGACGGATGCGCCCGGCGCCACGCCGGGCGCATCGCTATTGCGCCGGCGCTCCGGCCATCCTCGGCCCGGCACCGCGTTCGTGGCCCTTCCTCCACCCGAGATTCCACGGTGCGCGAGCCGTTCGAACGCTCGCTCCAACGCTGAAACTCATGGCGCCGGTGCATCTCGCCTCTGCATCGGGACGCGTCCCGCTCAAGAGGAGAAGCCGATATGAACGACATCGCCAACGGCGCCGCCGGGCGCCTCGCCGCTCTGCCGCGCCTGTTTCCTGTCCTCGCCAATGCCGTCGAGTCGGTCACGCGACTTGCCCGTGTCCACCGGGACCGTCGGCTGCTCCAGAGCATGCCGGACCACATGCTGGCCGATATCGGCATCCGCCGTTCGGAGATCGATCACGTGGTCTTCCACGGCCGGTCCGCCGCGGAGTTCGTGCGCCGGTCCCCCCACCAGCCGGGGGCATGATCCGATGCCCGCCCTCCGCGGCACCAGGCCGCTCGTCATCGCCTTCCATTGCTCGGGCGGATCAGGCCGCCAATGGCGGCAGCTCGAAGAGACGGCCGCCGGCGCATTCGAGATCGTCGCGCCGGACCTCTATGGTGCCTGCGGGATCCGGCACTGGCCCGGCACGAGGCCGTTCTCGCTCGCCGAAGAAGCGGAGCCGGCGCTCAGGCTGCTCGACGCCTGGCCGGAGAAGGTCCACCTCGTCGGCCATTCCTATGGCGGCGGCGTGGCGCTCAAGGTCGCCGCGCTCAGGCCGCACCGGATCACGAGCCTTTCGCTCTACGAGCCTTCCGCATTCCACCTGCTGGCGCGGCTCGGCACGGCCGGCGCGGAGGCCGCGCGGGAGATCCGCGCCGTGGCGGCCACCGTCGACGACGGCCTTCTCACCGGCGCCTATCACCTGGCCGCGCGGCACTTCGTCGACTACTGGAACGGCGCCGGCGCGTGGGATGCGATGAAGCCGGAGCGGCAGCAGGCGCTGGCCGCCTATGTGCCGAAGGCCGCGCTCGACTTCAGGGCGCTCCTCGAGGAGACCACGCCGGACACCGTCTACCGTCGCTTCGGCTTTCCGGCACTCGTGATGCGCGGGGAGCATGCTCCGCTGCCCACCGAAGTCGTTGCGGACGGGCTGGCGCGGCTCCTGCCGCGCGGACGGCTGGAGGTCGTTCGTGGGGCAGGACACATGGGGCCGGTCACGCATCCCGCCGAGGTCGCCCGGCGCATGATTGCCGCTGTGGCCGATGCCGAGCTCGGACATTCCGGCGTGCAAGCCGCGGAGGCCGCGTGAGGGACGGCATTCGTACACGCCGCGAACGGTTGAAGGCCGACGGCCCGGCTGGCAAGAAAGGGGCGAACGTGTCCACCGACCGGCCGGCCGAGCATGAAGGACTCGATGTTCCAGAGATACGGGGGCCTTCCGCTCGTGACGGAACTCGTCATGTCCTTCTACGACCGTGTCCTGGCCTCTGAGCGGCTGGCGCCGTATTTCGCGTCCGTCGACATGCGCCGCTTGGTCGAGCACCAGGCGAAGTTCGTGTCGTCCGTGATGGGAGGGCCGGCGAGCTACTCCAATGCCGAGCTGAGGGACATCCACGCCCATCTCGAGATCGACGAGCGCACCTTCGACGAGATGATCCGGCTCTTCGAGGAATCCCTGGTTGAGCTCCGGTTCGCGCCCGAGGACCGCGAAGAGATCCTCGCCGACTTCCGCGCCCGGCGCGCCTACATCGTCACCCAGGTCCCGGCCTGACCTCAGGCGGCCGGCCGGGCACTCGCCTCCGGCTGCCGCTCCGCCGGCCGCGGCTCCGGCATCGCCATCTGACGGAACAGGGACATCGCCTCCGCGAGCATCGCCGCCGCGCCATCTTGCCCGGTGCGCGCGAGGGCCGCCGCGAGCTGCCTCTTCGAGCGGGCGAGTTCGGGACGGTGGCCGGCCTGCTCCGTCACCTCGCAAGCCTTCCGCAGCAGCGGGATCGCCTCGCTGTCATCGACCGCCTGCGCGAGCTCACGAAGCGTCACCGCTTCGATCCAGACGTCGTTCTGGCTGCGGGCGGCCGCCAGCGCGCGTTCCAGATCCTCACGACCGGCTGCGGCGCCCGGGGCCGCCCGGGCGCGGGGGGGGACCGGGCGGGGG
>JAEZEK010000410.1 GCA_023417735.1 Pseudomonadota bacterium
CGCGGCGGTCGCGCCGGCGGCGCAGCCGAACAGCTCGGCCGGCGCGCCGAGCTTCCGCTGGCCGGTCCGCGGCCGGATCATCGCCGGCTTCGGCAAGCGCCCCAACGGCGAGCGCAACGAGGGCATCAACCTCGCGGTACCGGAAGGGACGAGCGTCAAGGCGGCCGAGGACGGCGAGGTCATCTATGCCGGGAACGAGCTGAAGAGCTATGGCAACCTGGTGCTCATCCGCCATTCCAACGGCTACGTGTCGGCCTATGCGCACAACAAGGAGTTGAAGGTGCGCAAGGGCGACGCGGTGCGCCGCGGCGAGATCGTGGCCCTCTCCGGCATGACCGGCGGGGTCACCACCCCGCAGCTCCATTTCGAGCTTCGGAAGGGCGCGACGCCGATCGATCCGGTCTCACAGCTCTCGGATCTTTGAACGAGCGGCGTCAGGCGAGCCTGACGCCCTTCTGGCCGGCGAGCTCCTGAACGAACTGCCAGGCGACCCGCCCCGACCGGTTGCCGCGCGTCGTCGCCCATTCGAGCGCCTGAGGCTGCCATTCGGCCTCGTCGCTCGGAATGCCGAAATGCTCGATGTAGCCCCGGACCATCGCGAGGTACTGGTCCTGGCTGCAATTGTGGAAGCCGAGCCAGAGCCCGAAGCGGTCCGACAGGGAGACCTTCTCCTGGACCGCCTCGGACGGATTGATCGCGGTCGACCGCTCGTTCTCGATCATGTCGCGCGGCAGGAGGTGGCGCCGGTTCGACGTCGCGTAGAAGATGACGTTCTCGGGCCGGCCCTCGATGCCGCCTTCGAGTGCAGCCTTCAGCGACTTGTAGGACGTGTCGCCGGAATCGAACGACAGGTCGTCGCAGAAGAGAATGAAGCGGTCCGGACGCGGCCGGAGCAGTCCCATCAGCGCAGGCAAGGACTCGATGTCCTCGCGGTGAATCTCCACGAGCTTCAGCCGCGGCGCATCCTTCGGCAGCGCATCGGCAATGGCTGCGTGCGCAGCCTTGACCAGCGAGCTCTTTCCCATGCCCCGGGCGCCCCAGAGCAGGGCGTTGTTGGCGGGCAGCCCGGCTGCGAAGCGGCGGGTGTTCTCCATGAGCGCATCGCGCGAGCGGTCGATGCCGTGCAGGAGGGGAAGGGCCACGCGGTTCACGTGCGGGACGGCTTCCAGCCGCGGCGGGTCGGGATGCCACACGAAAGCCTCGGCCGAGAGATCCGGCTCCGCCGGCTTCGGCGGGGCGAGCCGGTCGAGCGCGTCGGCGATCCGCGAGAGCAAGGTGGCGGCGCGTGTCTGGCTCGAATGCACTCGGTGTCTCCTGTCGACGGGTGGCGCCCGATAGCATGGGCAGGAGAGGCGTCAAAGGTGGGCGAGCGCATGGATGCCCACGGGACGTTGCATTGGCATCGCCGGTCGCTATAGTCCGCGCAAATTCGGCCGCCCTCGGCCGCGTGCCCAAGAAGGATTGCCTCGGAACATGTGGGTTGACCCGGCCTTCGCTCAGGGAGCTGGTGGATCCGGCGGCAGCGATCTCATTATTTCGCTGCTGCCGTTCATCCTGATCTTCGTCATCATGTATTTCCTCATCCTCCGGCCGCAGCGCCAGCAGCTGCGCCGGCGCGAGGAGATGCTGAAGGGCATCCGCCGCGGCGACACGGTCGTGACCGGCGGCGGCCTGGTGGGCAAGGTGACGAAGGTCATCGACGACACCGAGCTGGAGGTCCAGGTGGCCGAAGGCGTGAGGGTGAGGGCGCTGCGGAGCCTCGTCTACGAGGTTCGGGCGAAGGCGGAGCCGGTCGCGGCCGGCGATTCCTGACGCCGGGCGCTAGATGCTCTACTTCCCACGCTGGAAGATCGCGCTGATCGTCGCGGTCGTGCTTGCCGGCGTCATCGCCACGATTCCGAACTTCTTCACCGCGGACACCGTTTCCCGCTGGCCGGGATGGCTGCCCTCCAACCGGATCGTGCTGGGCCTCGACCTCCGCGGCGGGGCGCACCTGCTCCTGGAGGTCGAGCGGGACAGCCTGGTCAGCGATCGGCTCAAGACGCTCACCGACGACGTCCGCCAATCGCTTCGCGACCAGCGCATCGGATACCGGAATCTCGGCGTCCGCGGCCGCACGGTGTCGTTCACGCTGCGCGAGGCGGGCGATGCCGATCGCGCCCTGGAAGCGCTTCGCCCGCTCTCAAGCCCGATCCCGAGCGGCATGTTCGGCGGAACCGCGGTCAGCGAGGTCGCGCTCGACCGGCAGGGCGAGCAGATCCGCCTGACGCTGACAGATCAGGGGATCGACGCCCGGGTGCGCTCGGCCGTCGACCAGAGCCTGAGCGTGCTGGAGCGGCGCCTCAACGCGCTCGGAACCACCGAGCCGACGCTCCAGCGCGAGGGCGAGGACCGCATCCTGGTCCAGGTGCCGGGCCTGGAGGACACCGCCCAGCTGAAAGACGTGCTCGGCCAGACCGCACGCATGACATTCCATCTGGAATGCCCGGAGGGTTCGATCACCGAGGCCATCCAGGGCAGGCCCCCCGCCGGCTGCGAGGTGGCCGAATCGGCCGATCCGAACGACGGGCCGATCCTGATCGAATCCCGCGCGCGCCTGTCCGGCGACGATCTCGTCGATGCGCAGCCCGCATTCGACCAGCAATCCAACCAGCCGATCGTTACGTTCCGGTTCAACACCCGGGGAGCGACGATCTTCGGGCAGCTCACCCAGGCGAACGTGAACCGCCGGTTCGCCGTCGTGCTGGACGAGAAGGTCATCACGGCACCGGTGATCCGGTCGCCCATCCTCGGCGGCACCGGCCAGATCGAGGGCAACTTCACGGTCGAGAGCGCGCAGAACCTCGCGGTCCTGCTCAGGGCCGGCGCGCTGCCGGCCGACCTCACCATCGTCGAGGAGCGGACCGTCGGCCCGAGCCTTGGCCAGGATTCCATCGAGGCGGGCGAGATGGCGGCGCTCATCGGCCTCATTGGCGTGCTCGTGTTCATGGTGATCGCCTACGGCCTGCTTGGCTGGTTCAGCGTCATCGCGCTCGTCACCAACCTGGTGATGATCATGGCGATCCTCACGCTCCTCCAGGCCACGCTAACGCTGCCGGGCATTGCCGGCATCGTGCTCACGATGGGCATGGCGGTCGACGCGAACGTGCTCATCTACGAACGGATCCGCGAGGAATTGCGGCTGGGGAAATCGCCGATCAATGCGATCCAGTCCGGCTTCAGCCTGGCGATCGGTACGATCGTCGACGCCAATCTCACCACGTTGATCGCGGCGGCCGCGCTCTTCACGCTCGGCTCCGGCCCGATCCGCGGCTTCGCGGTGACGCTCGGCATCGGCGTGATGACGACCATGTTCACCGCCTATACGATCACGCGGCTGATCGTGTCCCTGTGGGTGCGCTGGCGGCGACCCAAAACCCTCGCACTCTGAAGGGTAGACGCGCCATGGCATTGCGGCTCGTTCCGGACGACACCCACATCCCGTTCATGCGGTACGCCAAGTTCGGCTTTCCGCTCACGATCTTCGCGCTCGCCGTCTCGCTCCTCCTCTTCTTCACGATCCAGCCGAACTACGGCATCGACTTCCGTGGCGGCACGCTGATCGAGATCCAGAGCAGGGCGCCGGAAGCCGATCTCGGAGACATCCGCAGCAAGCTGGGAACGCTCGGGCTCGGCGACGTCGAGGTCCAGGGCTTCGGCTCGCCGAACGAGGCGACGATCCGCATCGCGACCCAGGAGGGCGGGGAGCAGGCCCAGCAGGATGCCGTGCGGCGCGTCCAGCAGACGCTCGGGTCGGAAGACTACACGTATCGCCGCGTCGAGGTGGTCGGCCCGCGCGTTTCCGGGGAGCTCGCCTATACCGGCACGCTCGCGGTCGCGCTGACGATGCTCGCGATCATGATCTACATCTGGTTCCGCTTCGAATGGCAGTTCGCGCTCGGCGCGATCATCACGCTCATCCACGACGCCGGACTGACGCTCGGCTTCTTCGCGCTGACGCAGATCGACTTCAACGTCAGCAGCATCGCCGCCATCCTGACGATCGTCGGCTATTCCCTCAACGACACCGTGGTCATCTACGACCGCATCCGGGAGATCCTGAGGAAATACAAGAAGAAGAGCCTGCCGGAGGTTCTCGACATCGCGCTCAACCAGACCCTCGGCCGCACGCTGCTGACGGGCGTGACGACGCTGCTCGCGCTGTTCGCCCTCTTCTTCTTCGGCGGCGAGGTGATCCGGTCCTTCACCGCGGCGATGATCTTCGGCGTGGTGGTCGGCGCGTATTCCTCCATCTTCGTGAGCGTGCCGATCCTCATCTACTTCAACCTGCGGCCGGGTCCGGGCGCTCAGGCGGAGCCCGAGGCGGCGGGAGCCTGACCATGGGCGAGGGCTCCGGCGGGTTCATCCTGGAGCCGGCCCGCTTTCCCGGGCGGGCGCCCATCGACGCCTACGGCAATGGCGGCTTCCGCTTCGCCGACATGTCGCACCGGGGATCGATCGTGGCCCTGCCGAGCGGCATCGAATCCTGGGCGGTGGCGTCGCCCGCGGACGTCTCGCCCGAGAGCCTTCGGCAGGTCCTGGATGAGGCCGGGGCGATCGAGGTGCTGCTGGTCGGCACCGGCGACCGCCTGGTGCCGCTTGCCGGCCCGGCGATGGCTGCCCTGAGGGAGGCGGGCCTCGTCCCCGACCTGATGTCGACCGGCGCGGCGGTGCGCACCTACAACGTGCTCCTGTCGGAGGGGCGGGCGGTCGCCGCCGGGTTCATCGCCGTAGACCTGGCCCGCTGAGGCGCCGATGGCCGACGCGGCAACGGCCAGCGAAACGGCCGGGCTGGTCCGGGAGGCGGACCGCCCGCGCTACTATGCGACCCTCTTCGCGCCGGCCGACCGGCGGCCGGCCCTCTTTGCGCTCTATGCGCTCGCGACCGAACTGCGGCTGGTGCCGGTCAGGGTCCGTGAGCCGCTCCTCGGCGAGATCCGGCTGCAATGGTGGCGGGATGCGCTGGGCGAGATCGGCGCCGGCGGCGCCGGCCCGGCACCGACGCCCCTGCTTGCGGAGGTCGCCGGCGCGGTCGGCCGCTTCGGGCTCGCCGTCGAGCCGCTGCAGGACATGGCGACGGCCTGGCGGCCGGTCCTCTATGGCGACGCGGCCTCCGGCGAGGACATGGCGGACCATCTCGCCGAGACCGAGGGCGCCGTGTTCCAGGCGGCAGCGCGGATCCTCGCCGCCGAGGCGGGCGGGGACGAGCTCATCCGCTCGGCCGGACTGGCCTACGGCCTGGCAAGGCGGATCGCGGCGCGGCCGCACGC
>JAEZEK010000046.1 GCA_023417735.1 Pseudomonadota bacterium
TCCACCGCCACCGCATTGGTCACGCCTGAAATTCGGGCGATGTCGGAATCCTTCGGCACCATAGCAGGATGCACGCGCTGCTCGATCCCGGTGTCGGTACGCTGCGCGATGCCGAGCAGCTTGATCCGGTAGCCGAGCTCGTCGGCCGCGGCGAGGTCCTCCGGCTCGATCGTCGAGATTCCCTCCACGAAGATCGCATTCTTGTCGATCTCGGTGCCGAAGGCGACGCTGGTGAGGATGGCGAGCTTGTGCGCGGTGTCCCAGCCCTCCACGTCGAAGGTCGGGTCGGCCTCGGCGTAGCCGAGCTCCTGGGCGTCCTTGAGGCAGGCGGCGAAGGTCAGGCCCTCGGTCTCCATGCGCGTCAGGATGTAGTTGCAGGTCCCGTTCAGGATCCCGTAGAGCCGGTGGATCTCGTTGCCCGCGAGCGCTTCCCTCAGCGTCTTGATGACCGGGATGCCGCCGGCGACCGCCGCCTCGAACGAGAGCGCGCCGCCGCGGGATTCCGCCAGATGCGCGAGTTCGAGCCCATGCGCCGCGAGCAGCGCCTTGTTGGCGGTGACCACGCTGCGCCCCGATGCGAGCGCCGTGCTCACGCTCTCCCGCGCCACGCCGTCCTCGCCCCCGATCAGTTCGACGAAGAGATCGATCGCGTTCGATCGCGCGAGCGCGACCGGGTCGTCGAACCATTCCAGGCCTTCCATGCGGATGCCGCGTTCCCGCCGCGGGTCACGCGCGCTGACCGCGACCACTTCCACGGGCCGCCCGGTCCGGACGGCGATGGCACCGGCATTGTCGCGCAGCATGCGCACGACCGACGCGCCGACGGTCCCCAGTCCCGCAATGCCGACGCGCAGCGGTTCCTGCATCACGCTCCGATCCTGTGCGACGAAATCCTTGATCAGCGGGTGGCGCTGATCGGCACGACGTTGTGCAACGTTTCGTCGGCACTGGCAAGGAAACGGGCGATGTTGCGCGCCGCCTGGCGGATCCGCTGCTCGTTCTCGACCAGCGCGATCCGGACGTAGCCGTCGCCGTGCTCGCCGAAGCCGATGCCGGGGGCGACGGCGACGTCGGCCTTCTCGATCAGGAGCTTCGAGAACTCCAGGCTGCCGAGTTCGCGGAACCGCTCCGGTATCGGCGCCCAGGCGAACATGCTCGCCTGCGGCGGCGGCACGGTCCACCCCGCCCGCCCGAACGATTCCACCATGCAGTCACGGCGGCGCTTGTAGGTCGCACGCATCTCCGCGATGCAGTCCTGCGGCCCGTTCAGGGCGGCCGATGCCGCGACCTGGATGGGCGTGTAGGCGCCGTAATCGAGGTAGGACTTCACCCGCGACAGCGCGGCGATCAGCCGCTCGTTGCCGACCGCGAAGCCCATCCTGAGCCCCGCCATCGAGAAGGTCTTGGACATCGAGGTGAACTCGACCGCGACGTCCATCGCGCCCGGCACCTGCAGGACCGAGGGCGGCGGCTTGGCGTCGTCGAAATACACCTCCGAATAGGCGAGGTCGGAAAGCACGAAGACGCCGTTTTTGCGGGCGAAGGCCACCACGTCCCGGTAGAACTCGAGATCGGCCACGTAGGCGGTCGGGTTGGCCGGATAGCACAGGATCACGGCGATCGGCTTCGGGATCGAATGATGGACCGCCCGCTCGAGGGCGTGGAAGAACTCCGGCCCGGGCTCCGCCGGCACGTGGCGGATCGCCCCACCGACCATCAGGAACCCGAAGGCGTGGATCGGGTAGCTCGGGTTCGGCACCAGCACCACGTCGCCGGGCGCCGTGATCGCCTGCGCCATGTTGGCGAAGCCCTCCTTCGACCCGAGCGTCGCCACGACCTGGCGCTCAGGATCGAGCTTCACGCCGAAACGGCGGCCGTAGTAAGCGGCCTGCGCCCGCCTCAGGCCCGGAATGCCGCGCGAGGCGGAGTAGCGATTGGTGCGCGGCTTGGCGACGGTCTCGACCAGTTTGTCGAGGATGTGCTGGGGCGTGGGGAGGTCCGGATTGCCCATGCCGAGATCGATGATGTCGGCGCCCTGGGCGCGCGCGCCGGCCTTCAGCCGATTGACCTCCTCGAACACGTATGGCGGGAGCCGCCTGATCTTGTGAAACTCGTCCATGACCACCATCCGGAGCGAAGAGCGCGCTTCTCGCGCCAACTAGAACGGTACGCAAGCAAAATGGCTGCGGCGATCACTGTGCCGCGGCACTCTCGGCCTCGATCGCACGTTCGGTTTCGGCGACATGGCCCGCACCGAGCCGCCGCAGCCGGCGCGCGCTGTCCTGCATCGCCGCCACGTCGGCGGCACCGGCAGCGCCCGCGCTGCTCCGGCCCGACTCGAGCAGCCGCTGCTCGGCCTCCTTCACCTCGCGGGCCGACATGACCGAGCCAGATGGCACGGCAGGTTCCACGAAGACGAAGGGGTAGCCCTGCCCCGCAGCGCCCGCATCTGCGGCCCTCTGGCGGATCTCCTCGATCGCGGCGGCGCGCGCCGGGTTCTGCACGGCCGGCGGGTCCGGCTCCCCGGGCGCGCCGAGGTCCGGGCCGAGGCACCCGGCGAGGCCGAGGGCAGTCACCAGGACGAGCGCCGCGATCCGACCAAGGTTCGATGGTGATGAGCTTCCCATTCCGCCACAATCGCCCGCGCCGGCCGCCGGCCGGGTCTATCTCTTGCACGTCGCGATCCTATATCATGAAGGTGCGGCAAGCTTGCCATCCTTAACCGCAGCACGACCGCGCAGGGGAAGACGCAGATGAGCGGCAAAACGGACGACGCGAAGGCGCCCGTCGCCCCGACCTATCTGGCCGGAGACCCCGAGGCGTTCGCCCGCAACCTCGCCAGGGCACTTGAGGAAGGCGGGCGTGCGCTCGCCGCCTATCTGAAGCCGCGCGACTCGGGCGAGAGCCCCGCGGAGGCGCTCGCGGAGCATTCAGAGGACGTGCTCAGGACCGTCGGCAAGATCGGCGAGTACTGGGCCTCCGATCCGGCCCGGATGATCGAGGCGCAGACGCGCCTGTGGGGGAACTATCTCTCGATCTGGACCGGGGCCCTGAGGCGGGCGACCGGAGAGGCGCCCGAGCACGTGATCGAGCCGAAGCCCGGTGACAAGCGGTTCAAGGATCCCGAATGGTCCGAGAACCCGATGTTCGACGCCCTTAAGCAGGTCTATCTCGCCACGTCGCGCTGGATGGAGGAACTGGTCGAGCGCGCCGACGGGGTCGACGAGGCGACGCGCCACAAGGCGCGCTTCTACATCGACCAGATCAACAACGCCCTGTCGCCGACCAACTTCGCCCTGACCAACCCCGAGGTCCTGAAGGAGACCGCCGTCTCCAACGCCGAGAACCTCGCCCGTGGCATGAAGATGCTCGCCGACGACATCGAGGCTGGCAAGGGCAGCCTCAGGATCAGGCAGTCCGACCACACCAAGTTCAGGATCGGCCACAACATCGCGGTCACGCCCGGAAAGGTGATCGACCAGAACGACGTCTGCCAGGTCATCCAGTACCAGGCGAGCACCGAGAAGGTCCTGAAGCGGCCGCTCCTGATCGTGCCGCCCTGGATCAACAAGTTCTACGTTCTCGATCTCAATCCGGAGAAGTCGTTCATCCGCTGGGCGGTCGAGCAGGGTCACACCGTGTTCGTCATCTCGTGGGTCAATCCCGACGAGCGCCACGCGGAGAAGAGTTTCGACCACTACATGGACGAGGGCGTGTTCCACGCGCTCGACGTGATCGAGAAGGCGACCGGCGAGCGCGCGGTGAACGCGATCGGGTACTGCGTCGGCGGGACCCTGTTGGCGGTCAGCCTCGCCTATGCGGCGGCCATCGGCGAGGAGCGGATCGCGAGCGCCACCTTCTTCACCACGCAGGTGGACTTCCAGCATGCCGGCGATTTGAAGGTCTTCGCCGATCCCGACCGGATCGCGGCCGTGGAAGCGCGCATGAAGAAGGCCGGCTATCTGGAAGGCGGCAAGATGGCGACTGCCTTCAACCTGCTCCGCTCCAACGACCTGATCTGGCCCTACGTCGTCAACAACTACCTCAAGGGGCAGGAGCCGTTCCCGTTCGACCTCCTCTACTGGAACGCCGACGCAACGCGGATGCCGGCTGCGAACCACTCCTTCTATCTCCGCAACTGCTATCTGGAGAACAAGCTCTCGCGCGGCGAGATGGAGGTGATGGGGGTCCGGCTGAACCTCTCGCGGGTGACCATCCCGATCTACAATCTGGCCACCCGCGAGGACCACATCGCGCCGGCGCGCTCCGTCTTCCTCGGCTCGCAGGCGTTCGGCGGGCCGGTCCGGTTCGTGCTCGCCGGATCGGGGCACATCGCCGGGGTGGTGAACCCGCCGGAGCGCAGGAAGTACCAGTACTGGACGGGAGGGCCGCCCGAGGGCGCCTTCGAGGACTGGCTCGCGAAGGCGGAGGAGCATCCCGGCTCGTGGTGGTCCGACTGGCACGCCTGGACCGAAAGCCTCGACGGCCGGCGGGTGCGCAAGCGGCGGCCGGGCGGCGGAAAGCTGAAGCCGATCGAGGACGCGCCCGGCTCCTACGTCCAGGTCCAGGCCTGATCGCCCATGCGCGCGCTTGTCTGCGGGGCGGCGGGTGCCCAATTTAGGCGGACGCAGATTCTGGAGACACGGATGCCGCTTAATCGAATCACGGCCAGTGCGCTGGCCGGCGCTCTTGCTTGCGCGCTGGCGCTCGACACCGCGGCCGCGATCGAGCCGGAAGCCGCCGCGCGGGCGCTCGGCACGGCGCTCGCCAGCGGCACGGACAATGCCGCCCATTTCGAGCGGGCGACGCAACAGGGCAGCGACGTCGTCATCGAGGGTCTGGCCTTCGGCGACCGGGAGGGCGTGAATTCGGTCCGCTTCGCGCGCGCCGTGATCCAGGCCCCCGAGGAAGGCGGCGACGCGGTCTTCACGAGCCCGCAGGTGACGCTCTCCGACGGCACCGTCAGCGGCGACAGCAGCGGCACGGTCGAGAACGCGATCCTCACCAATGTGCGCGTGCTCTCGGCCGAAAGGCTGCAGGAGCAGGCGCTGACGCAAGGGGTCGTCTACGAATCCGCGGAAGCTCTCGGGATCAGGGTGCGCGGCAGGGAAGCCCCCGCCGACGTGACGATCGAACGCATCCTGATCAATGCCGAGAACATCGTCGACGATGCGCCGCAGGAGTCGAACGGGAGAGTGGAAGGCATCGTCATTCCGCCCGAGATGTTCGCCGGAACCGCATTCGACCCGAGCTCGCTCGGCTATGATGCGATCACGCTGAACATGAGCTGGGACGGCGGCCTCGATCCGGACACCAACGTCCTCACCGTCCGCCATCTCGAGATCGCGATGGAGGACGGCGGCCGCCTCTCCTTCGAGGGGCGGGTCGGCAACGTGCCGGTCGCGCCGACCGGCGAGGGCGTCGACGCGAGCGGCATCGCGACGCGGCTGGACGTGCACGATCTCACGCTGCGCTACGTCGACGACTCGCTCGCCGGCCGCATCCTCGACTCCCAGGCGAAGCTGCAGGGCGTGCCCACCGAGCAATACGCGCAGCAGCTTTCGGCCGCCCTGCCCTTCCTTCTGATGGCCATCAACAATCCCGAGTTCCAGAACCAGGTCGTGTCGGCAATCGGCACGTTCCTGACGAACCCGCAATCGCTCACGATCAGGGTCGCTCCGGAGGCGCCGGTGTCCGGGGCCGAGATCCTGCAGACGCTCGGCTCGGCGCCGCAGACGCTGCCCGAGAAGCTCAACGCCACGATCAGCGCGAACGCGCCCGAGTAGCCGCGCGGAGGATTTCCCGGATCGGCCCATGGCGGCCGCTCCGGGTTCCGCCGCTCGCGTGCGGGCCTAGGGCGGCTCCCGCACAGCCATTCTCTCGCCTCATTGAACAAAGAAGACGCGGTGGGGCAGCGAGGAAGGTCCGGACGAAATCCGGCCCGTTAACTCCCTGTCAACCGTGATTCGATTTCCTGTCGTCCTGTTGCCGGGGCGACGCAGGGGACTGCCCGTGTCGGTCCGCCGAACGGCAGTGTGGGGTACGTTCGCAGGATGACCTATGTCTCTCGGCGTTTTCGATTGCGGCGCGCGCCTGCGGCGGGCCTTCTGGGTGTCACCTTCCTGGCAATGGGCGCGTCTCCGGCCAATCTGAACAAGGCGCCGGCCTTCCTTTCCGTCGCGAACTCCGGATCCTGGGACAGCTATCTCGCCGCGATCGCGCTGGCATCCCGGCACGACGCCAGCTTCCCCTTCGCAGCCAATGCCGAAGCCGCGCTCGCACCGGCCGCCGGCGCGAGCCTCGAACGGGCGGCGCGGGGCGGCCGTCACGGCCCCTCCGTCATCCGCTCCGGCAAGGGCGACCTCCTGATGACCCGCATGCGGGAGCCGCAGGCGGCCGAGCGGATCCCCGCCTCCGGCACGGTCTGGCGCCTCCCGGACATCTTTTCGTCCTATGAGGAAGAGGCGCTGCCGAAGGTCGCATTCGCGCAACTTCCCCAGGGCGAGGCGGAGACGCTGATTGCGGCCTATTAGGCGTTCAGCCGAGGCGGGGCGGCGGCGGGCGAACATCTCGTCGCGAGCGTCGGGACAGGCGCGACCGCAGCCGCGCCCGCGGTCTATTCTCCGGGCGCCTGGGCGACCCCGAACCTCGTCGCCTATGCGCCACAGGACCAGGGCATCGACGCTCCGTTCGACACGCTGATGAGCGGGCAGAACCGGGTCGAGGCGCCCGAGACGCAGGTCAAGCCCCAGAAGAAGCCGGACACCGTCGTGGGCTGGCTCAAGAACCGGTTCCGGGCGCGCCACGGCTGGGCGGACAATCCGCTCCCCGAAACCGTCCATTCCAGCAAGGAGCAGAACTGCCTCGCGCGCGGCATCTATTTCGAGGCCCGCGGCGAGCCCGCGACGGGCCAGGTCGCTGTCGCGCAGGTGATCCTGAACCGGGTGAAGAACCCCGCCTATCCGGATTCGATCTGCGGCGTGGTGTACCAGAACGAGGGCTGGCGCGGGCGCTGCCAGTTCTCCTTCGCCTGCGACGGCATCAAGGACCGGATCCGGTCGCCGGCGGCCTGGGTGCAGGCCCGCACCATCGCGCGCGAGGTGACGAACGGGAAGTACTGGCTCGACGCGGTCGCCGATTCGACCCATTACCACGCCGATTACGTGAACCCCCGCTGGGCGCGGAGCATGAAGAAGGTCGACACGATCGGCCGCCACATCTTCTATCGCACGAATCGGGGCGGCTGGAGCTGAGCGTCAGCCGAGCAGGCCCGAGATGCCGACGAAGATCAGGTAGACCGCCACGATGTAGTTCAGGAGCCGCGGCATCACCAGGATGAGGATGCCGGCGATCAGGGCGATGAGCGGCTGGACGGTCACGATGTCGAAAGTCATGTGCTCTCCTGCTGCCGAAACCGGAAGACCCGTGCGCAGGTTCCCGCGATCCCGCGTCCGGATTTGAATTGCCGCCGCACCAGCGGCCGGCCAGAGTACGGCTCCCTGCCCAGGGGCGCACCGGTGCCGGAATGACCCTTCAGACAGCCACGCCCGACGCGACGAGCGAAACCTTGCTCGCGGAAAAGGTGCGGTTCCTCGCAAGCGCCGGCGCATGGCCGGCGGGTACGAAGGACATCGAGGCGCGCGAGACGCACATGTCCTGGGTGTTCCTCGCCGGGCCGACCGTGCTCAAGCTCAAGAAGCCCGTCCGCAACACATTCCTGGATTTCTCCACGCTTGCCGCCCGCGAGGCGAACTGCCGCGAGGAGGTCCGCCTGAACAGGCGCCTTGCGGGCGACGTCTACCGCGGCGTCCTCCCGCTCACCCGACGCCCGGACGGGCGCCTGCGCATCGGCGGCGATGGAGATGTCGTCGAGTGGCTCGTCCACATGCGCCGCCTGCCGGCTGCGGCGATGCTGGACGAAGTGCTCCGATCGGGCTGCCTGACGCGCGCACAGGTGGAGGCGGTGGGGGACCGCCTGGCGGAATTCTACCGCACCGCCGAACGGCCCGCGATCGATCCCGACCTGCCGTGGCGGATCATGAAGCGGGAGCAGGCGGAGAACCGGGACGTCCTCGGCAGGGCGCCCGCCGCCGGTGAGCAGGCCCGGCGCGTGCGCACAGTCGACCGGCTGGAGGCCCTCCTCGACAGCGACCGCGAGGTGCTCGCCCGCCGCGTCGTCGAAGGTCAGGTCGTCGATGGCCACGGGGATCTGAGGCCGGAGCACGTCTGCCTGCTCGAGCCGCCGCTGATCATCGACTGCCTGGAGTTCAACCGCAGCCTGCGCCTCGTCGATCCTTTCGACGAGACGGCCTTCCTCGGCCTGGAGTGCGAGCGGCTCGGCGCGCCCTGGGTCGACGCCGTGCTCCGGGCCCGGATCGTGGCAGGGCTCGGGCGCGAGCCGTCGCCCCGCCTGCTTGCCCTCTACCGCGCCTTCCGCTCGGTGCTGCGGGCGCGCCTCGCCCTCGCCCACCTGCTCGACCCGAAGCCGCGCACGCCCGAGAAGTGGGAGCCGATGGCGGAGGCCTATCTCCGCATCGCAGAGGACGCCCTCAGCGCGGCAGGTCGCCGAGAAGCTCGCTGATGGAGCCGCCTTCGTGGCAGCGGCGGATCGCCTCCGCGAAGAGCGGCGCCGCCGTGACGACTTCGACCTTCCGCGCCGCCAGGTCAGCCGGCAGGCGCACCGGCGCAACGCTGTCCGTGACGAGCACGCGGGCCAGGGGCGGTGCGGCGATCGCCTGCGCGGCGCCCTCCGAGAAG
>JAEZEK010000015.1 GCA_023417735.1 Pseudomonadota bacterium
GCGTGGCGTCCACCAAGGCGTTCACCACGCAGCTCGTATCGCTCGCGCTGCTCGCGGTGAAGCTCGGCCGCCTCAAGGGCACCATCGGTGTCGAGGAAGGCCGCCGCTGGCTCACGCAGCTCCTCGAGCTGCCCCGTCTCGTGTCCCAGACGCTCAAGCTCGAGCCGCGGATCGAGGCGCTCGCCAAGGACATCGCGAAGACGAAGGACGTGCTCTATCTCGGCCGGGGCACGAGCTTTCCGCTCGCCATGGAAGGCGCCCTGAAGCTCAAGGAGATCTCGTACATCCACGCGGAGGGCTATGCCGCCGGCGAGCTGAAGCACGGGCCGATCGCGCTCATCGACGAATCGCTGCCGGTCTTCGTGATCGCGCCGCACGACGCGCTCTTCGAGAAGACCAGCTCCAACATGCAGGAGGTCGCCGCGCGCGGCGGCCGCATCGTGCTGATCACCGACCGCCTCGGCGCCGCCTCGGCCCAGATCGAGACGATGGAGACGATCGTCCTGCCCGACATGGCGCCCGAGGTCGCGCCGATCGTGTACGCCATCCCGGTCCAGCTCATCGCCTACCATACGGCCGTCGTGATGGGGACCGACGTCGACCAGCCCCGGAACCTCGCCAAGTCGGTCACCGTGGAATAGGTCGTATTGCGGGCTTAGCGCGCCGCTCACTATATTCGCGCGCAGGCTTCCGGCGCGGCCTGAGCAGTCCTTTCCCGGCCGGCGCGAGGCGTGTGACGCATGGAATTGGAGCATTCGACGGAGCCGGAGCACAGGCGCAGGTCGGGCGGCGGCATGCGACTGCGCAGCTATTTCCTCACCGGCATCGTCGTCGCCGCACCGATCAGCATCACGATCTACCTGACCTGGACCTTCGTGCACTGGGTCGACGGCTGGGTGAAGCCGCTCATCCCGCGCGCCTACAACCCGGACAGCTACCTGCCGTTCTCCGTGCCCGGCGTCGGCCTGGTCGTCGCGATCCTCCTGCTGACGATGCTGGGCTTCCTGACTGCGAACCTGGTCGGCCGGACCGTCGTCGGCTATGGCGAGCTGCTGCTCGACCGCATGCCGCTCGTCCGCAACCTCTACCGGGCATTGAAGCAGATATTCCAGACTGTTCTGTCGGAATCCTCACGCAGTTTCCAGAAGGTCGGGATCATCCAGTATCCGAGCAAGGGCCTCTGGGCGCTGGTCTTCATCGCGACCGATGCGAAGGGCGAGGTCGCGCACAAGCTGCCGGTCGACGAAGAGGTCGTGTCGGTCTTCCTGCCGACCACGCCGAATCCGACCTCCGGCTTCCTCCTCTTCGTTCCCCGCAAGGACATCGTCGAGCTCGACATGAGCGTGGAGGAAGGCGCGAAGCTCGTCATCTCGGCCGGCCTCGTGACGCCCGATTACCAGGCCAGGCTGAAGGGGCTCGCCGACCGGGACCGGCGGCCGTCGGACGTGCCGGCCGTGGCGGCCGAATAGTCAGCCGGCCCGCATGAGGCGCACCGCGTCGTCGCGGCCGAACAGATAGAGCAGGAGCCGGAGCGCCGACGCGCGCTCGCCCGCCATCCCCGGATCGCGCGCCAGCGCGAGCTTCGCCTCGTCCCGCGCGAGCGGCAGCAGGTCGGCATGGAGGTCGGGCCGCGCGATGCGGAAGCCCGGCACGCCCGATTGCCGCGTGCCGAGCAGGTCGCCCTCGCCGCGGAGCTTCAGGTCCTCCTCGGCGATGCGGAAGCCGTCCTCGGTCTCGCGCATGACGGTGAGGCGCGCCCGCGCGACCTCGCCGAGCGGCGAGCGGTAGAGCAGCAGGCATGTCGATCGCGCGGTGCCGCGCCCGATGCGGCCGCGCAGCTGGTGGAGCTGGGCGAGCCCGAACCGCTCCGCGTGCTCGATGACCATTATGGTGGCGTCGGGGACGTCGACCCCGACCTCGATCACGGTCGTCGCCACCAGCACCATGCCGCTTCCGGCGCGGAAGCGACCCATCGCCTCGTCCTTCTTCGCCGCGCCCAAGCGACCGTGCACGAGCACGACGCGGTCGCCGAACAGGCGGCGGAGCGCCGCGAACCGCTCCTCCGCCGCGGCGAGGTCCGACTGCTCCGATTCGGAGACCAGCGGGCAGACCCAGTAGACCTTCTCGCCGCCGGCGAGGGCCGCACCGATCCGGTCCGTGAGCTCGCCGATCCGGTCGAGCGAGACGAGCCGCGTGTCGATCGGCTGACGGCCGGCCGGCTTCTCGGTGAGCCGCGAGACCTCCATGTCGCCGAACCAGGACAGCACGAGCGTGCGCGGGATCGGCGTCGCCGTCATGACCAGCATGTCCGGCGTGCTGCCCTTGGAGGAGAGCGCCATGCGCTGATGCACGCCGAACCGGTGCTGCTCGTCGACGACCGCGAGTCCCAGGCGATGGAATGCGACCTCGCCCTGGAACAGCGCATGCGTCCCGACGACCAGCCGCGTGCGGCCGTCGGCGATCCGCGCCAGGCTCTCGCGCCGCTCGGCCGGCCGGTCCTTGCCCGTGAGGAGCCCGACCTCCAGCCCCGCCGCTTCGGCGAGCGGGGCGATCGTCGCGAAATGCTGCCGGGCGAGGAGCTCCGTCGGCGCCATCAGCGCGGCCTGGGCGCCGGCTTCCGCGACATGCGCCATCGCCATCAGCGCGACGAGCGTCTTGCCCGAGCCGACGTCGCCCTGCAGGAGCCGCACCATGCGCGTTCCGGAGCGGAGGTCGGCTGCGATCTCGGCAATCGCCCGTTCCTGCGAAGCCGTGAGGCCGAAGGGCAGGGCGGAGCGGATCCGCTCCGCGAGCGTACCCTCGAACCGCCACGCCTCGCCGCGGGCGCGCCGCGCATTACCGCGCACCAGAGCGAGCGCGAGCTGGCTCGCCAGCAGTTCGTCGAAGGCGAGCCGCCGCCAGGCCGGGCCGAACGGATCCGAATCCTCCGGCTTCCGCGGATCGTGGACCTGCCGGAGCGCGTCGGCGAAGGGCGGCCAGTTCTCGCGGGTGGCGAGATCCGGCGAGATCCATTCCGGCAGGCGAGGGACCTTGCCGAGCGCCGCGGCCACCGCCTTGCGCAGCACCTTGGGCGACAGCCCGGCCGTGGTGCCGTAGACCGGCTCCAGCTCCGGCAGCTCGCCGGCCTTCTCCGGCGGCAGCACGTAGTCGGGATGGACGATCTGCGGCCGGAGGTCGAACCATTCGACCGGGCCGCTCACCACGCGGCGCTCGCCGACGGGATAGAGCTTCAGCATCCAGTCGGCGCGGGCATGGAAATAGACGACCTGGACCGCCGCCCCGCCATCCGCGATCACCACCCGCCACGGCGCCCGCGAGCCGGGCGGCGGCGGATCGTGCCGCTCCACCACGCCCTCCACCGTCACCGGGCCGGACGGCGGCAATTGCCAGAGCGGCGGCCGGTGCCGCCGATCGGTGACGCTCGCCGGCAGATGGAACAGGAGGTCCCGCACCAGCGGCGGCGATCCGTTCTCGCCGACGATCCGGCCAAGCAGCGCCGCCACGCGCGGGCCGACCCCGGAAAGGGTCTCGGCCGGCGCGAACAGGGGGTCGAGGAGGGACGGGCGCATGAAGCTCGGAGAGGGGCTGCCGCTTGTCTTGAAGAGCGCGCGACCGATCTATAGAGCCTCGTTCATCATCACCAAAGCGGAACCGGATCGGCTGTCATGACGGGCACCACCCGCACCAGCAACGGGCTCGACGTTCGCCGCCGGCGCGCGCTCTACCACGCCTGGCACCGCGGCACGCGCGAGATGGACCTGCTCCTCGGCCGCTTCGCCGACGGCCACATCGCCGACCTCTCCGATTCCGAGCTCGCCGAATTCGAGGCGCTGATGGAGGTGCCCGACCCGGACCTCTTCGCCTGGCTCACCAATGCGCGCGAAGTGGCTTCCGAGCACGCCGGCCCGGTCTACCGCCGCCTCGACCGCTTCCACGCCGAGACGGCAGGTCAAACCATATGAAGAAGAGCATCACCGGCACCCCGGCCACGCTCCTGAAGCAGCACGGCAGGCTCGTCGTCGGCGGCGTGCCCGACGGCTACGA
>JAEZEK010000106.1 GCA_023417735.1 Pseudomonadota bacterium
CCGCAGGGCCGTCCCTCGTCAGGGGATGTCCATGAAGCGCGTCTTCATCCTCGCGATCCTGGCGATCGCGCTGGGCTACACGTATCTCGCCTTCGAGCTGAGCTTCCTGTCGTCGACGGGCCGGCTCGGGCCGGGCTTCTTTCCGCGGGTGATCGGCATCGGGCTGATCCTCTCCTGCCTCTACGCGCTCGTCGCCGAATGGCGCTCGGATGCGCTGCGCGAGGAGCAGAAGGGGCTCTGGGGCGTCACGGTCGCGATGGTGCTGCTCTCCGGCGCGTTCGTGGCGGTGCTGGACGTGCTCGGCGGCCTCCTCTCCATGATCCTCTTCATGTTCGCCGCCCTCTTCATCCTGAACAGGGGCCGGCCCGTGCAGAACCTCGCCCTCTCGCTCCTGCTGCCGGCCGTCATCTACGTGCTCTTCGAACACTGGCTCAATGCGGGCATGCCGGAAGGCATCCTGCGGCTGCCCGTCTGAGGCCCCATGGATCTCTTCGACAATCTCTGGATGGGGCTCTCCGTCGCGGCCACGCCGATGAACATGCTCTATCTGCTGGCCGGGGCGATGGTCGGCATGGTGGTCGGCATCATTCCGGGCTTCGGGCCGGCGGCGGGCCTCGCCATCCTGCTGCCGCTCACCTTCGGCATGGACCCGATCGGCGCCGTCGTGATGCTCGCGGCGATCTACTACGCCTCCATGTACGGCGGGACGATTACCTCGATCCTCCTCAACACGCCGGGCGAATCGGCGACGGTGGCCAGCACCTTCGACGGCTATCCGCTCGCCCGCCAGGGCCGCGCCGGGCCGGCGCTCGTCATGCAGGCGGTCGCCTCCTTCGTCGGCGGCACGGTCGGCGTCATCCTGATCACGCTGCTCGCGCCCATGTTCGCGCTGCTGGCGCGGAATTTCGGGCCGCCGGAATACTTCCTGCTCGCGATGATGGGCATGCTGCTCCTGATCGTGATGGTCGGCGGCAACTGGCGCCTCGGCGTCATCTCCGCGCTGATCGGCTTCGCGCTCGGCACCGTCGGCGTGGATCTCGAGACCGGCCAGCAGCGCTTCACCTTCGGCTCGGCCGAGCTCATCGGCGGCATCGACTTCATCCCGATCGCGATCGGGCTGTTCGGCCTCGGCGAGCTCTACTACTCGCTCTACAACGGCCTCCACCTCTCGCGCTCCGGCTCGATCGTCGACTACCACAAGGAGCCGCGCTTCTGGCCCGAGGCGCGCGACTTCATCGAGACCCGCTTCACGCTCATCCGGGGCTCGCTGCTCGGCTTCGTCGTCGGCGTGATCCCGGGCGCCGGCGCGACGATCGCCTCGCTGATGTCCTATTCCATCGAGAAGTCGCTCTCGCCCACGCCGGAGAAGTTCGGCAAGGGGGCGATGCCGGGCCTGGTCGGGCCGGAATCGGCCAACAACGCCGCCTCCGCCGGCGCCATGGTGCCGCTCCTCACCCTCGGCATCCCGGGCTCGGCCTCGACCGCGGTGCTGCTCGCCGCCTTCCTGCTCTGGGGCCTGCGCCCCGGGCCGCTGCTCATGTCGCAGAACCCGGAATTCGCATGGGGCCTGATCGCCAGCATGTATCTCGGCAACGTGGCGCTGCTCGCCATCAACATCTTCGCCATTCCGCTCTTCGTGTGGATGGTGAAGACGCCGTACCGGCTGCTCGCGCCCGCCGTCATCGTCGTCTGCACGGTCGGCACCTACAGCGTCCACAGCTCGATCGTGGAGACCTGGCTGATGTTCCTCGCCGGTATCGTCGGCTTCTTCATGAAGAAGTTCGGCTTCTCGCCGGCCGCGCTCGTGCTCGCGCTGGTCCTCGGCAAGCTCGCCGAGGAGGCGCTCCGGCAGACGCTCACCATCTCGCGCGGCTCGTTCTGGATCTTCCTGGAGCGGCCGACCTCGCTCTGGATCATCGGCATCACGGTGGCCGTGCTGATGATCGCGCCGGTTCTCCGACGCGCGCAGCCGAAGGGCTGACGCGCCGCAACGAGGTCACCACCGTCAGGAGCAGGGATGAACGAGGAAGCGGCCCGCGCGGCCTTCGAGACGGCGCTGTCCACCTACGAGCAGAAGTTCGAGACCTTCTTCCTCGCCCGCCTGTTCGGGCTGGAGATCACCTACACGGACGACACCTGCGTGGTGGAGATCCCCGTCGCCGACTTCATGTCGAACCCGCAGGGCAGCCTCCACGGCGGCGTCATCGCCTTCGCGCTCGACGTCTCGATGGGTCATCTCATCAAGCACAGGACGGGCAAGGCGGGCATCACGCTGGAGATGAAGGTCCAGTACATGCGGCCCGCAATGCCCGGCCGGGTCCGCTGCGAAGGCCGGTTCCTGCGCATCGGCCGCAACGTCAGCCAGATGGAATCGCGCATGACCGACGCCGGCGGCAAGCTCCTCGCCATGGCGACGGCGACTTGGCAGATGCCGCAGGGGTGAGGAGCGCCGCTTTCGTCGAACAGGGCCCGGCACGCCGCGCCGCAGCCATCGCTCACGCGGCCGGCGCGTCCTCGTGCTCCGGGTGGAGCGGGGCGGCGACGGGGGTCGTCTGCGGCAGCGGCTGGAAGGCGGCCTGCGCCTCGGCCGGCAGCGACGGGCGGGCGAAGGTCCGCGCGATCCCGAAGCCGGCCGCGCCGAGCGCCATGACCGCCGAGAACACGAAGAGCCCGGAGGGGCCGATCAGCGACATCGCGACGGAGCCGGCGAGCGGGCCGAGAATGGCGCCGACGGAATTGAGCAGGATCAGCCCGCCGCTCGCCGCGACGAGGTCGGACTTCGCCACGTAATCGTTGGTGTGCGCGAGCGACAGCGGGTAGAGGCTGAACGACAGCCCGCCGAAGAAGAGCGCGAAGGCCAGGAACCGCCATTGCTCGGCCGCCGGCGTGGCCCAGAGGCCGAGGCTCGCGGCGCCGAGCACGGCGGCGACCGCGATGATCACCGTGCGTCGGTCGAGGATGTCGGAGAGGCGCCCGAGCGGCCATTGGAGCAGGACCCCGCCGAGGATCAGCACGGTCATGAAGGCCGCCGTTCCCGATACGCCGAAGCCGGAGGTCGCGCCGAATACCGGACCCAGGCTGTAGAGCGCACCCGTCATCGTCCCGCTGATGAAGACGCCGGCAAGCCCGAGCGGCGAAGCCCGGTAGAGCTTGCGCAGGCTGAAGGAGGTCACGTCCGGGAGCATGGGCGGCGCCGTGCGGGTGAGCGAGACCGGCACGAGCGAGATCGAGACCAGGATCGAGATCACCATGAAGAGCAGGGCGCCGGGATCGGCTTCCAGATTGAGGAGCTGCTGGCCCGCCCCGAGCGCCGCGTAGAGTGTGACCATGTAGAGCGAAAGGATCCGCCCGCGCGTCTCGTTGCTGGCCTGGTCGTTCAGCCAGCTCTCCACGCACATGTAGATGCCGGCGAGGCAGAGGCCCTCGAGGAACCGCAGCGCCGTCCAGAGCCAGACGTCCGCAACGATCGCGTGGCCGAGCGAAGCCGCCGAGAAGACGGAGGCGAAGGCCGCGAACGCCCGGATGTGCCCGACGCGGCTGATCAGCCGGAAGCACTGCATGGATCCGACGGTGAGGCCGGCGAAATAGGCGGCGCCGACGATCCCGACGGCGACCGGCCCCGCGCCCGCCAGCGACAGCCGGATGCCGATCAGCGTGCCGAGCGCGCCGTTGCCGAGCATCAGGAAGGCGACGCTCACCAGGATCGGAAGAATGGACGAAAAGGCTGAGTTCACGCTGTCGGGCTCTCTTCCTGCCGGTCGGGCGGCTCGGCCGCGCGGGATCCGCTCCGGCTTCGGCGGGCTACCCGAATGGACCGGGGCCGCGCAACCGCCCGCCTACACGTCGCTGAGCCGGCCGGCGACCTCGTCGGCGACCGCGAGTGACGCAGTGAGCCCAGGGCTCTCCATGCCGAAGAGGTTGACGAGGCCCGCGACGCCGTGCGTCTCCGGGCCGTCGATGCGGAAATCGCCGGCCGCCTCGTTGGCGCGGACGAGCTTCGGCCGGATGCCGGCATAGCCGGGGGCGAGGACGTCGTCGGGCAGCGCCGGCCAGTAACGCCGGATGGCGGCGTAGAAGAGGTCGCCGCGCCTGGGGTCGACGTCGTAGTCGATCGCCTCGATCCATTCGGCGTCCGGGCCGAAGCGGGCGTTGCCGGCGAGGTCGAGGGTGAGGTGCACGCCGAGGCTCGCGCTGTTCGGCATCGGATAGATGAGGTGGCTGAAGGGCGAGCGCATGCCGAGCGTGAAGTAGTTGCCCTTGGCGTAGCGGGTCTCGGGCACGTGGGCCGGATCCAGGCCGCCGATCGCGGCGGCCACCCGGGAGGCGTGGAGGCCGGCGGAATTGACGAGCGCGCGCGCCGTGACGCGGGTCTCCTCCTCGCCGCCGACGCGGATCGCGAACGTGCCGTCGGGCGCCTGTTCCGCGGCGAGGAAGGGCGCCCGGAAGATGACGGTGGCGCCGGCATTCTCGGCGTCGCCGAGAAGCGCGAGCATGTAGGCATGGCTGTCGAGAATGCCGGTGGAGGGTGAAAGCGCGCCGCCGACCGTCTTCAGCGCCGGCTCCAGGACGTGCGCCTCCTCCGCGCCGATCATGCGCAGGTCGTCGACGCCGTTCGCCTGCCCGCGGGCGAGCAGCGATTCGACCACCGGCAGTTCGTCCGCCTCGACGGCGACGAGGATCTTGCCGCAGCGCAGGTGAGGAATGCCGCGCTCGGCGAGGTAGCCGTAGAGACGATGGCGGCCCTCGACGCAGAGCCGCGCCTTCAGGCTGCCGGGCGGGTAGTAGATGCCGGCATGGATGACCTCGCTGTTGCGGGACGAGGTCTCCATGCCGAAGGACTCGGCCCTCTCGACGACCAGAACGGAGCGGCCGGAGAGGGCGAGCGCCCGCGTGACCGCAAGCCCCACGACGCCCGCGCCGACGACGACCGCATCGAAATCCGCCATACCGCTCCTCCGCGTCTGCCGGCCCGGCTGTAAGCCGAACCGGCGGCGAAGAAAACCGGCGACGGACGGCATCGGGACGTTGGGCGGACCGGGGCCACCCGAACGTTGCGGCCTCCACTGTCGTCATGCCCGGGTCCGACCCGGCCTCCAGAGGCGGTGGAGGGGTCGCGGTGGAT
>JAEZEK010000118.1 GCA_023417735.1 Pseudomonadota bacterium
CTGCTGCGTCAGGCCGGCTTGTTCACCCTCAGATGCAGCTCGCGGAGCTGCTTCGGCGTGGCCTCCGTCGGCGCGCCCATCAGCGGGTCCTGGGCCTGCTGGTTCATCGGGAACATGGTGATCTCGCGCAGATTCCGTGTCCCGCACAGGAGCATGACGATGCGGTCGACGCCCGCCGCCATCCCGCCATGCGGCGGCGCGCCGAACTGGAGCGCGCGCAGCATGCCGCCGAACTTCGCCTCCAGCACCTCCTCGCCGTAGCCGGCGATGGCGAAGGCGCGCTTCATGATCTCGGCCCTGTGATTCCGGATCGCGCCCGAGCCGATCTCGTAGCCGTTGCAGACGATGTCGTACTGGAACGCCTTGATCGCCAGCGGGTCGAGCGTGTCGAGCGCTTCGAGCCCGCCCTGCGGCATCGAGAACGGGTTGTGGGAGAAGTCGACCTTCTTCTCCTCCTCGTTCCATTCGTACATCGGGAAATCGACGATCCAGGCGAGCTCGAACCGGTTCTCGTCCACGAGGCCGAGTTCCGTTCCGACCTTCTGCCGCGCGTTGCCGGCGAAGCCGTAGAAGTCCGCCGGATTGCCCGCGACGAAGAAGACGGCATCGCCGTCGCGAAGACCGAGCTGCTGCCGGATCGCGTCCGTCCGCTCCGGCCCGAGGTTCTTGGCGACCGGGCCGGCGCCGCTCTCCTCTCCCTCGCGGAAGAAGATGTAGCCGAGGCCCGGCTGCCCCTCGCCTTGCGCCCAGGCATTCATGCGGTCGCAGAAGGCGCGGTTGCCGCCGCCGGGGCCCGGGATCGCCCACACCTGCACGTTCTCGTCGGCGGCGATCATGTTGGCGAAGACCCTGAAGCCGGATCCTGCGAAGTGCTCCGTCACCTCAGCCATCTCGATCGGGTTGCGCAGGTCCGGCTTGTCCGATCCGTAGAGGCAGATGGCGTCGCGGTAGGCGATCCGCGGGAACGCCTGCGTGACCGGCCGGCCGTCGGCGAAGGCCTCGAAGACGCCGCGGATCACCGGCTCCATGGCCGCGAACACGTCATCCTGCTCGACGAAGCTCATCTCGATGTCGAGCTGGTAGAATTCGCCGGGCAGCCGGTCGGCGCGGGGATCCTCGTCGCGGAAACACGGCGCGATCTGGAAGTAGCGGTCGAAGCCGGCGACCATGATCAGCTGCTTGAACTGCTGCGGGGCCTGGGGAAGCGCGTAGAACTTGCCGGGATAGAGCCGCGACGGCACCAGGAAGTCGCGCGCGCCTTCCGGCGAGGAGGCGGTCAGGATCGGCGTCTGGTATTCGGCGAAGCCCTCTTCGCTCATCAGCTCCCGCAGCTTGGCGATGATCCGCGTCCGCCGGACGATGTTGCGGTGAAGCGTCTCGCGCCGAAGGTCGAGGAAGCGGTACTTGAGGCGCGTGTCCTCCGGGTAGTCGGGCTCGCCGAAGACCGGCATCGGCAGTTCCGGGGCATCCGAGAGCACCTCGATCTCCTGCGCGAAGAGCTCGATCGCACCCGTCGGCAGGTTGTGATTGACGGTCCCTGGCTCGCGCAGCTTCACGATGCCGTCGACGCGCAGGCACCACTCGGCGCGGACGCGCTCCGCCGTCCGGAAGGCGGGCGAATCGGGGTCGGCGACGATCTGGGTGAGCCCGTAATGATCGCGTAGGTCGATGAAGAGGAGGCCGCCGTGGTCGCGGACGCGGTGGACCCAGCCCGACAGCCGGACCGTCTTGCCGTCGTCTTCGGCACGAAGCGCGCCGCATGTATGGGTTCTGTAGCGATGCATGTCGCCGAGGCCTGCGAAGGTGTTCGGGAAACGGGCGGAAAAGCGCAGATGGCCTGCAAGGTGTCAAGCCGCAGGGTCGCAGCGGGCCCGTGGCAGGGGCGACAGCGGAACCGCCATCGGCTATAGCCGCCGAATGCCGAGTAGCTCCTCCGAATTCCAGCTGATCACCCGCACCGACGCCCTTGCCGAGCTCTGCGGCCGGATGTCCGGCGCGCCGTACGTGACCGTCGACACGGAGTTCATGCGCGAGAGCACCTTCTGGGCGCAGCTCTGTCTCGTCCAGATCGCGAGCCCGGACGAAGTGGCGGTCGTGGACCCGCTTTCTCCGGATCTCGACCTGGCACCCTTCTACGCGCTGATGGCCGACCCCAAGGTGGTGAAGGTCTTCCACGCCGCGCGGCAGGACATCGAGATCTTCGTGAAGCAGGCGGGCGCCGTCCCGCATCCGATCTTCGACACGCAGATCGCGGCAACCGTCTGCGGCTACGGCGATCAGGTCAGCTACGATCAGCTCGTGTACCGGATCACCGGCCACCATCTCGACAAGTCCTCGCGCTTCACCGACTGGGCCCAGCGCCCGCTCGCGCCGCGGCAGCTGACCTATGCCGTCGCCGACGTGGTGCATCTCCGCCAGGTCTATCTCGCGCTCGCGGCCAGCCTGGAGGAGCAGGGGCGGAGCCACTGGGTCGCCGAGGAAATGGCCGTCCTCACCGACGTCGCCACCTACGTCACCCATCCCGAGGACGCCTGGCAGCGGCTTAAGATGCGCGTCAAGAAGCCTAGGCAGCTTGCTGTCTTACAAGCTGTTTCCGCCTGGCGAGAACGGGAGGCGCAGGAGCGGAATGTGCCACGCTCCCGCGTCATCAAGGACGATGCGATCTACGAGCTGGCGCTGCAGCAGCCACGCGATGTCGAGAGCCTCGGCCGCCTGCGTGGCGTTCCGAAGGGATTCGAGCGCTCGGCCGCCGGGCGCGCCATCCTGCAGGCGGTTGAGGGCGCGATGAGGATCCCCGAGAGCGAGCTGCCCAAACTGCCCCGGAGCAGGCCGGCTCCGGAGCACGCGAGTGCCGCCGCCGAACTCCTGAAGGTTCTCCTCAAGATGGTCGCCGAACGGCACGGCGTGGCCTCGCGGATCATCGCCAATTCGGACGACCTCGAACGGTTGGCCGCCAGCGACGTCGCCGATGTCCCTGCCCTTCGGGGCTGGCGCCGCGAGCTTTTCGGCGAGCAGGCTCTTGCCCTGCGCCGCGGCGAGATCGCCCTCGCGCTGTCGCCGAAGGGTACCCGGGTCGTCGAGCTGCCTCCCGAGCCGGGGCAGGATTCGGCCGGCTAGCCTCAGCCCGTTCTGATCGCTGAGGCGAGCCCCGTGAGCGCCGCGAAGTGCCGGAGCCGGGTCTCCAGCCGCGGTGCGGCGAGATCGGCGAGATCCTGCGGCAGGATCAGCTCGATCTTCTTGCCCGACCGGCGGATGTGGGTGCGGGCGATCACGCCTGGCATCGAGGCGGATATGAGGTACGCCACCCGGAACGCCCCGGCCAGGGCGCGGGCGCGCTCCGAGTAGCGCACGGGCGCGAGTTCGCGGATCCCGCTGCCGAGATACTCGTCGGAGAGCCCGGAGTGCCGGTAATAGACGGCGAGCGCCAGATAGACGCGCCCGGGATGGTCGACGCCCACGAACGCCGCGTTCGCGATGATGCTGAGGCTCTGCTCGCCCCGATACTCCGGATGGGCCCGCCAGCCGATGTCGGCGAGGAGACACGCGGCGGCCCGCAGGCGCTTCTCCTCCGCGGTTTCGTCGATCCCGAGCGCGCGGAGGGCCTCGCCCGTCCAGGGTATCAGCTCGCGGCCGTGCTCGGGCGAGCGGGAGCGCAGGATCGAGAGCTCGGCGGCGGCGGCCAGCAGCGGATCCTGCCGCTGCTCTTCCGGCGAGAGCTTCTCGAACAGATAGCCTTCGCGCAGGCCGAGCGCGGACATCGTGACGACGCTCGGCTTGCCGATGCGAAGGATTTCGGAGAGCACGATCGCGCCATAGGGAAGGAGCGCCCGCCGCAGTTTCGAAACCGCGCCGATACCGGTCATGCTGTCGAGCGAGCCGCGCGCGATCACCTTCAGGAATTCCGCGAGCTCGTCCACGTCCAGGGCGTATTCGTGCATGACGTGGAGCGGGTATCCCGTCCGGCGCATGTGGAGGCGGGCGAGCGAACGCCACGTGCCGCCGACGGCGTAGAAGCTTCGGCCGGCGAGCGCGGGCAGGACGTCCGACGCCTGCAACGCCCTCGCGGCGATCTCGCGCGCCGCCTTGAGGGAGCCCTTCGCATCACTCTGGAGCCGAAGGCTGCCGAGCTTCAGGCTCTCCCGGCTGCCGAGCCGGCGCCCGTGGACGTCCGTCAGCTCCAGGCTGCCGCCGCCTAGATCGCCGGTCACGCCGTCCGGCCGAAGGATGCCGGCGACCACGCCGAAAGCGGAGATCCGCGCCTCGTCGGGGCCACCCAGCACCGTGACCGGCACCCCGAAGATCGCCTCCACCTCCTTCAGGAAGGCGGCGCCGTTGGAGGCCTCCCGCGCGGCGGCCGTCGCCAGGACGTCGGTCTCCACGACCTGCATCTGCCGCGTGAGCACGGCGAAGCGCCGTAGCGAGCCGAGCGTCTTCTCCACCGCATCGGTGGCCAGCTTCCCGTTCTCCGCGACGCCGGTGCCCAGGCCGGCGAGCACCTTCTCGTTGAAGAGCGGCGTCGGCGAGCGGGCGAGGCGCTCGTAGACGACGAGGCGGACCGAGTTCGACCCGATGTCCACGACCGCCACCGGGCCGTGGCCGGCGCGTCGGGCCCGGGGCGGGGGCGGGGC
>JAEZEK010000166.1 GCA_023417735.1 Pseudomonadota bacterium
ACCGCCCTCCTCGCCGGGCTTCCCCCGGCGATCAGGACGCGGGCTCCTCCGGGCGCGCCGAACGGGCCTCAGAGCGCCTGCGCGCCCCGGAAACGGGCGAAGGTCTTCCGCCCGGACGGGCCGAACAGCACGACCTCGTACGCCTCCGGCGTAGCGCCCGGATAGTCCATGCCCGGAGACCCGCCGGGCATGCCCGGCACGGCGAGGCCCGTCGCCGCGGGCGCGAGGGCGAGGAGCCGCTCGATCGCCGCCGCCGGCACGTGGCCCTCGACGACGTAGCCGTCCACCTCGGCGGTGTGGCAGGACGCGAGCTCCGCGGGGACGCCGAGCCGGCGCTTCACGGCGTCCATGTCCCCGGTTTCGACGATGGTCACGGGAAATCCCGCCGCCTCGACGTGCTCCGCCCAGGCGCCGCAGCAGCCGCAGGAGGGATCCTTGTGCACGGTAACGAGCGGCCGCGCGAACGCCCGTGCCCATGAGGGCGTCCAGAGCGCCGGCAGGGCGGCGATCCCCGCGATCACGCTGCGGCGCGTGAGAAGACTGCTGGGCATGTCGGAACTCCTCCTCCTGAAACCTCGGGCGTCTGCAGGCAGCTCTTTAAGCCCTTGGCACATCACGTTCATTGACGCCGCGCAAAGGAGATTGCGCAAGGCTCGGGGCGCCATCGCTCAATGCGCGCCCCGGAATCTGAGCATCTGGGCATTGATCGCGACGATGATCGTGCTGAGCGACATGAAGATCGCTCCGACCGCCGGCGTCATCAGGAAGCCGGTCCCGAACGTGATGCCTGCCGCCATGGGGATCGCGACGGCATTGTAGCCTGTCGCCCAGATCAGGTTCTGCACCATCTTGCGGTAGGTCGCGCGCGACAGCCCGAGGATCGCGGGAATGTCCCGCGGGTCGCTCCGGACCAGCACGACGTCGGCGGATTCCACCGCCACGTCCGTTCCGGCTCCGATCGCGATGCCGAGATCGGCCTCGACGAGGGCGGGTGCATCGTTGACGCCGTCGCCGACCATCGCCACCGCCTCCCCGCTCTCCCGGATCTGCCGGACCTTCGAAGCCTTCTGGTCGGGCAGGACTTCCGCGAAGAACTGCTCGATTCCGAGCTCGGCCGATACGGCTGCGGCCACCGGGCGGGAATCGCCGGTCAGCATGACGGGCCGGATCCCGAGCGCCTTCAGGTCGGCGACCGCCTGCCGCGATTCCGGCCGCACGACGTCGGCGAGCGCGAGTGCGGCGAGCGGCTCCCCGGCCCGAAGCACGAAGACCACCGTCTTCCCCTGGTGCTGCAGCCCGGCGATCTCCTCGTTCTCGATGGCCCTGCCGGCGCGGTCGAGATGGCCCGGGCTGACGATCCGCAGCTCCTCGCCGTCGAGCTCGGCGACGATGCCCTCGCCGGTCAGGTTGCGGAAGCCCGACACGCGCGGCACCGCGATCTTCCGGCGGCGCGCGTCCTCGACGATCCCCTGCGCGATCGGGTGTTCCGACTGCGCTTCCGCCGCGGCGGCGAGCGTCAGGATTTCGGTCTCGTCGGCGGCCCCGAGCGGCACGATGTCCGTCACGCCGAACCGCCCTTCCGTGAGCGTGCCCGTCTTGTCGAACACGGCCGCCTTGAGGAGCCGCGCGCGCTCGAAGGCCGCCCGGTCGCGGATCAGGAGACCGTTCCGCGCGCTGATCGAGGTGCTGACCGCGACCACGAGCGGGACCGCCAGCCCGAGGGCGTGCGGGCAGCTGATCACCATGACCGTCACCATGCGCTCCATGGCGAAGGCGAAGCTCTCTCCGAGGGCGAGCCAGACGACCAGGGTCCCGATGCCGACCGTCAGGGCGATGGTGGTGAGCCAGGCCGCGGCGCGGTTGGCGAGGTCCTGCGTGCGGGAGCGGGTCGCCTGCGATTGGCGGACGAGCTCGATCACCTGGGCGAGATAGGTCGCATCGCCGGTCGCGGTCACCTCGATCGTGACGGCGCCCGCGCCGTTGATCGATCCGCCGATCGCGCGGTCGCCGGGCGCTTTCGGCACGGGTCGGGACTCGCCCGTCAGCATCGCCTCGTTGACGCTCGTCTCACCTTCCACGACGGTCCCGTCCACCGGGACCTTCGCGCCGGGCCGGATGAGGGTGCGGTCGCCCGGCTCAAGGGCGCTGACCGGCACTTCGCGCGTCGCCCCGGACGGCTCGACGAGGATGGCCGTGTCGGGCAGCAGCCGGACGAGTTCCTCCAGCGCGCGCGAGGCGCCGAGGACGGAGCGCATCTCGAGCCAGTGCCCGAGGAGCATGATGACGATGAGCGTCGCGAGCTCCCAGAAGAACTCGGTCCCGGCGGTGAGGCCGATCGTGACGGCGACCGAATAGGCATAGGCCACGCTGATCGCGAGCGCGATGAGCGTCATCATGCCGGGCTGCCCCTTCCGAAGCTCGCTCGCGAACCCCGCCAGGAAAGGCCAGCCGCCGTAGAAGTAGACGACGGACGACAGGAGCATGACCAGCATGCCGCGGCCGGCGAAGTCCAGCTCGAAGCCGAGCAGGTGCTGGACCATCGGCGAGAGCGCGAGGATCGGCGGCGTGAGCGCCAGCGCGATCCAGAACCGCCGCCTGAAATCGCCGACCATCGCGGCGTGGTCGTGCTGTCCGCCGTGGGCGCCGTGCCCTGCGTGAGGCGAGGAACGGGCCCTTTCCTGCGCGTCCGGCTGATGATCCGGCCCGTGCTCGTGACGATGGCCTGCAGGATGACCGTGGCGGCTCATGGTCGGCTCCTCCGGATTGGACGGGCTCGGATCAGGCGCGAGGCTCCCCGCGAGGGCGGGCGCCGTCGCGCCGGTTGGGCTTCGCGCCGGCGGCAGGCCCCCTTGGCGCCGCCAGGTCGTCGATGATCGGGCAATCGGGGCGGTCGTCGCCGGCGCAGCAGGACACGAGGTGGTTCAGCGTCCGCTGCATCGCCGCCAGTTCCTCGATCTTGCTCTGGAGTGCGGCGACGTGGCCCTGCGCGATTGCCTTCACCTCGGCGCTCGACCGCCCCTTGTCGTGCCAGAGCGCCAGCAGCGCCCCGATCTGCTCGACCGAGAAGCCGAGGTCGCGCGCGCGGCGGATGAAGCGCAGCGTGTGCACCTCGTTGTCGCCGTAATGGCGGTAGCCCGCTTCCGACCGAACCGCCTTCGGGATGAGCCCCGTCGCCTCGTAGTAGCGGATCATCTTGGCGGAGACGCCGGACGCCTTCGCCGCTTCGCCGATGTTCATCATGGCCTGCCTCGCTCGAAAGAGGTTCCACTCGGGCTCCCGCCCCGCCCGCTCCGTCAGTGGGCCGGGGCGAGCGCGGCCCCGACCGGCGTCTCGGACCCGCGCCCCTCCGCCGCCCACCGCGGGCGGAAGCCGCGCAGGC
>JAEZEK010000233.1 GCA_023417735.1 Pseudomonadota bacterium
CTGGAGGACTCCGGCATCCGGGCGCTCTTCCTGCACGGCTCGCCCAAGCCAGACCCCAAGGCGGGCCAGAAGCACTTCAGCGAGATCCCGCTCCCCCGTTCCGAGATCGAGCGGCTGCGCCGGGACCGGTTCACCACCGACGACCGGCTCGTCACCTGCGGCCTCGCCATTCTCGGCCCGGGCATGTCGGTTTACGAGGTGGCGGAGACGGACCTCCGGCTCGCGCGCGAACTCGATCTCGTCGCGTCCATGCACGTGAGCGGCCCGATGCTGGTGCCGGACGGCTTCGAGCGGCTCTGCGCGCTCGGCGGTCTGATCGGGCCGAAGACCAACATCGTGCACGGCAACGGCCTCACGGACGACTGCCTGGCGATGCTGGTCGACCACGGCGCGAGCTTCGCCGTCACCGCCGAGGTCGAGATGCAGATGGGCTTTGGACGGCCCCTCACGAACCGCCTCCGCGCGCTCGGTGGCCTGGTCAGCGTCGGGTCCGACATCGAATCCGGCATGAGCAGCGACATGTTCTCCGTGGCCCGCTTCGCACTGCAATGCGCCCGCTTCCTCGACAGCCTGGACGCGATCTCGGAAACCGGCCGCGGCCCGGCTTCGATCACGGTCGGCGCGGCGGAGGCGCTGCGCTGGGCGACGATCGACGGCGCGCGCATGGCCGGCCTCGACCACAAGGTCGGGTCGCTAGCCCCCGGCAAGCAGGCCGACATCGTCATGCTGCGCGCGACCGACCTGAACCTCTTCCCGGTTGCAGAGCCCGTGGCCTCGATCGTGCTGCAGGCCGGACCCGGCAACGTGGACACGGTGATCGTCGCGGGCAGGCCGGTGAAGCGTGCGGGGCGTCTCCTCAACGACCGGCTCGACCGCCGTCGGGAGACGCTCGCCGCGTCGGGAGCGCGCATCCGCGCCGCCTTCGGTGCTCCCGCCGCACACCCATGACGGGTTCGGCCCGATCGGCAGCGGAGAGCCGCCTGGACATGTCCTTCGTGGCCAGACCGGGGCCCTCGCGTCAGCCGCTCACCCCTGGCGCTCGAGCCACTCCTTCACCGTGGCGAGCTTGCCGGCAAGATGGGCCTTCAGGATGGCGGAGAGCTTCGCCCCGTCGCGCGCCTCCAGCGCGACGAGGATCGCCTGGTGCTCAGAAACCGCCTCGGCCCAGCGTTCGGGGGTCATGTTGGCGATGTAGCGCGCCTTCATGAGCCGGCCGGCGAGGCTGCGATACATCGCCTTCAGCGTCTCGTTTCGGGTCGCTTCGAGGATGGCTTCGTGGATGGCCTGGTTCAGCCGGAAATAGGGTTCGAGTTCGCCCCGCCGCCAATGCGCAACCATCCGCTCGTCCAGGCTGCGGATCGCGGCGAGCTCCTGCTCGGTGATGTGCCGGCAGGCGATCTCGCCGGAAAGCGCCTCGAGCGCCCCCATCACCGGGAACACCTCTTCGAGCTCCGCCACGGTGAGGGAGCTGACGCGTGCCCCGCGGTTCGGCTGCAGTGTCACGATCCCTTCCGAGGCGAGCACCTTCAGCGCCTCGCGGAGCGGCGTGCGCGATACGCCAAAGCGTTCGCAGAGGTCCCGCTCGGGAATCTTCTGCCCCGGCGAGAGTTCGCCGTCCGTGATGAGGGCCCGGACACGCTCCGTGAGCTCGTCGTGAAGCGAGCGGCGCCGGATGAATTGGGGAGTCGGCAGGTCCAAGGTCATGCCCTCCCTTCCGCCGGTTCGGCGGTCGTTGCAAGCGCCTGCGCGAGGACGCGCGCCACATGGACCGGCTGCCGGCCGGTTCCATGCTCGATCTGGTGTCGGCAGGACGTGCCGTCCGCCACGATGATCGCGTCCGGTTCCGCCTTCCGGACGGCCGGCAGAAGGCTCAGCTCGCCCATCGCCATCGAGACGTCGTAGGTCTCGGACTGGTAGCCGAAGGCACCCGCCATCCCGCAGCAGGACGAGGCGATGGCCTCCACTTCCAGGCCGGGCACCAGCCGCAGGGCCCTCTCGACAGCGCCCATCGCGCCGAACGCCTTCTGATGGCAATGGCCGTGCAGATACGCCTTGCCCGGCGCCGGGGCGAGCGGCAATGCGAGGCGGCCCTCGTCCGCCTCGCGCGCCAGGAACTCCTCGAGCAGCAGCGCGTGCAATCCGATCGCCTCGGCGTCCCGCCCGGGCAGCAGCGAGGCGAGCTCGTCCCGCAGCGCCAGAAGGCAGCTCGGCTCCAGCCCGACGATCGGAACGCCCCGGCGCGCGAAGGGCAGGACGGCCGCCACCAGCCGCGTCGCCTCCGCTTTCGCCTCCTCCACCAGGCCGGACGACAGGAAGGTGCGCCCGCAGCAGAGCGGTCTTCCCCCGTCGAGCGGGCCGGCGACGTGGACCCGGTATCCGCCGGCCGCCAGCACCGACAGTGCGGCGCGAAGGTTCTCGGGCTCGAAATAGACGTTGAAGGTGTCTGGCAGGAGCACGACCTCGGGCCCGCCCTCCGGCCCGACGGCATGACCCACGGGCGCGAACCAGTCGCGCCGCCAGGCGGGCAGCGAACGCTTCGCCGTGAAACCTGCAAGCCGCTCCGTCAGCCATGCTGCGCCCGGCATCCGGTCGCGCAGGTTCATCAGCCAGGGCGCGCGCGCCGCGGCGGGCGCATAGCGCGGCAGATAGGCGACGAGCCGGTCGCGCAGCCCGAGGCCGTGCCGGGCCGTCCGCGCGGCGAGCACCTCGATCTTCATCTTGGCCATGTCGACGCCCGTCGGGCACTCGCGCCGGCAACCCTTGCACGACACGCAGAGCTTCAGCGTCTCCATCATCTCGTCGGAGGCGAGCGCGTCCTGCCCGAGCTGCCCCGAAATGGCGAGCCTCAGGCTGTTCGCGCGGCCGCGCGTCACGTCGCGCTCGTTCCGCGTCACCCGGTAGGACGGGCACATCACGGCGCCCTGCAGTTTCCGGCAGGCGCCGTTGTTGTTGCACATCTCGACCGCGCCCTGGAATCCTGCTGCCGGACCCTTCCATGCCGACCAGTCGAGCGCGGGCGTCATGCCGGCGGGACGGTAGCCTGGCCCGTAACGGAACAGGCCGCGGTCGTCCATGCGCGGGGCACGGACGACCTTGCCCGGATTGAGCACGCCACCGGGGTCGAAGCGGTCCTTCACCCGCTCGAAGATCTCGACCATGCGGCCGCCGAACATCATCTCGTGGAACTCGGAGCGGACGATGCCGTCGCCGTGCTCGCCGGAATGGGAGCCCTTGAACCCGCGAACCGCCTCGAAGGCTTCCTCGGCGATCGCCCGCATCGCCTTCACGTCCTTGTCGAGCTTAAGGTTCAGCACCGGGCGCACGTGCAGGCAGCCGACCGAGGCGTGCGCGTACCAGGTCTGTCTCTTATACACAACACCGAGCCCACGAGACCCG
>JAEZEK010000083.1 GCA_023417735.1 Pseudomonadota bacterium
GGCGCTGCTGGGCATGGTGGCGCTGATCGTCAAGGCCACCGCGCCGCTGTTCGAGGTCTTTGGCCAGAGCTTCTCCTGGCGCGACCTCATCCTGATCGCCGGCGGGCTGTTCCTGGTCTGGAAGGCCACCAAGGAGATCCATCACAACGTCGATCCCGACCCGGGCGACGACCTGTTCGAGAAGAAGGACGCGACGATCGGCTTCACTGCGGCGATCGGGCAGATCCTCCTCCTGGACCTCGTCTTCTCCATCGACAGCATCATCACGGCCGTCGGCATGACCGAGCACATCCCGATCATGGTGATCGCTGTCGTCGTGGCGGTGACGGTGATGCTCCTGGCCGCCGATCCGCTCGCGAACTTCATCCAGAGCAATCCGACCATCGTCATGCTGGCCCTGGGCTTCCTGCTCCTCATCGGCACGACGCTCGTGGCGGAAGGGTTCGGCGCCCACATGCCGAAGGGCTACATCTACGCCGCCATGGCCTTCTCCGCCTTCGTGGAGCTGCTCAACATGCTCGCAAGGCGGGCGAAGCGCCGGAAGAGCCCGGCCGGGGCGAGCCCGCGCTGACCGCCGGGCCGCCTCGCACGACGGCCGGTCGGCCCTGCGAGCCCCCGCGGCCGCACCGGCGCATCCTCAGACGCCTCGGGGCGGCAACCTCCGACCTCGCATGCCCGCGCGGGCGCCGTGAAACACGACGGCGGGCCCGCGAAGCCTTTTTTGCGCTCCGATGAAACAATACCGCAATATGATCGTCATATCGTATCATGTACGCAAAGATCGTAGGTCCACACGAAGCGGCAGGAGCGCTGAAGATGCTCGCCCGGATTGCCCGTTCCCTCCGTGCCGGGTTCAGAACCATCCGCAACCGGCTGGTTTCCGATTACCGTCCCGAACGGCACTACATGCGAGGTCCGGGCCCGATGTGCCGAAAGGCGCAACAGGGGCGCAAGTAGCTCCCACTGGGGCAGGGCCAGCCCGCGCGCAACCGGTTGAACCAGCACTGGATCGCTGGCACCAAGCCGGGATGCGACCGCAGACCATCTACGACGACCCGCACCTTTACGACGAGGTGGTGCGGCCGGGGCCCTGCGACGGCTTCTACCGCGACGTTGCCGCCGAGACGGGCGGACCTGTCCTGGAGCTTGCCTGCGGGACCGGGCGCCTCACCATTCCGCTCGCGCGCGACGGCCACGACGTCACCGGGCTTGACGCCTCACCGTCCATGCTGCGGGCCGCGCAGGCGAAGGCCGGTGCGGAGGGCGTGAGCGTCCTCTTGCGCACAGGCGACATGCGGTCCTTCTCGCTCGGCCGGCGCTTCCGGCTCGTGCTCGTCACCTGCAATTCGCTCGCCCACCTGGAGAGCAACGACGCGCTCGTCTCCTGCCTGTCGGGAATTCGCGAGCATCTGGCGGAGGACGGCATCCTCGCCTTCGACATCGTCCATCCGCGTCCGAGCGCGCTGGCGGCCTGCGACGGCCGCACCGTCCGCCTCGATCTCGGCATCAACCCCTCCTCCGGGATCCCGGTCGAGGAGGAGGCGCACTACGATCCCGTCCGCCAGGTGCGGACGGCGCGCTGGCGCATCGGCGCCGGCGCAGGCGGCGGAAAGCCGCTGGCGCCGCTCGCGCTCCGGCAGATCTTCCCGCAGGAGCTCGAGCTGTTGCTCCAGGCGTCAGGGCTGCGGCTCACGGCGCGCTACGGCGACTTCGCCAGGCGTCCCCTCAGCGCCGACAGCCTGAACCAGATCTGCCTCGCGCGGCGGGCCGCGCCAGGCTGAGGCACCTCCTCAGGTCGCCGTCGCCTCCCGCATCGTCTTGATCAGCGCCGACTTCTTCTCGAAGCCGATGCCGGGGGCGTCGGGCAGGCGCACGCGCGAGTCCTCCACCGGCGTGTCGTCTGCGAAGCCGCCGAACGGGGCGAAGACGTCGGGGTAGGACTCGTTGCCGCCGAGATGCAGGCCGGCGGCAATGTTGAGCGAAAGCTGATGGCCCCCGTGCGGAATCACGTTGCGGCTCGAAAAGCCGTACTCGGGAAGGAGCGCCAGGGTGCGGAGATACTCGACGAGGCCATAGGAGAGCGCGCAGTCGAACTGCAGCCAGTCGCGGTCGGGGCGCATGCCGCCGTAGCGGACGAGGTTGCGGGCGTCCTGGTGCGAGAAGAGGTTCTCGCCGGTCGCCATCGGCCCGGGATAGTGCTTGGCGAGCTCGGCCTGGAGCGCGTAGTCGAGCGGGTCGCCGGCCTCCTCGTACCAGAAGAGGTCGTAGGGCTTCATCGCCTCGGCGTAGCGGATCGCCGTCTCCAGGTCGAAGCGGCCATTGGCGTCGACCGCGAGGTTCCGGCCCTCGCCGACCACCTCGAGAACGGCCTCGATGCGGCGCAGGTCCTCGTCGAGCGGCGCGCCGCCGATCTTCATCTTCACGACACGGTAGCCGCGGTCCCGGTAACTCCGCATCTCGTCCTGGAGCGCGGACAACCCCTTGCCCGGATGATAGTAGCCGCCGGCGGCGTAGACGAAGACGCTCTCGTCCGGCGCCCCGCCGCCATGGCGGTCGGCGAGCAGCCTGTAGAGCGGCACCCCGGCGATCTTGGCGGTCGCGTCCCAGACCGCCATGTCGACCACGCCGACCGCGACGGAACGCTCGCCGTGGCCGCCGGGCTTCTCGTTCGTCATCATGGTGGCCCAGATGCGGTGCGGGTCGAGATTGTCGCCGGTGTCGTCGAGAAGGCTCTCCGGCTTCGCCTCGCGCAGGCGCGGCAGGAAGCGGTCGTTGAGGAGGCCGGAGGCGGCGTAGCGGCCGTTGGAGTTGAAGCCGTAGCCGACGACGGGCCTGCCGTCCCGGACGACGTCGGTTATGACGGCGACGACGCTCGCGGTCATCTTGGATAAATCGATGTAGGCGTTGGCGATCGGCGACGCGATCGGCACGACCGCCTCGCGGACTTCTACGATACGGACCATTCTTCTCTCCGGCTCGGGCGGTTCCCTCGCCGGGGTGAGTGCGACGGCGCCGCCGCGAGGTCAAGCCGCGCCGGTCGCGGCCGGGTTGACGCGCGCCCGCTGCGGGTGGAGACCTCTGGCGACATGGAGGCTCCGATGCTTGACGCGACGTCCGCCCCGCCCTCGCCCGAGGCCGCCCGCCTGATGGAGGGCTTCCGGTTCCGCCGCATTGAGGGCGCCGGCGCGGAAATCCAGGTCGCGATCGCCGGCAGCGGGCCGCCGCTCCTCCTTCTCCACGGCAACCCGCTCACCCTCGTCTCCTGGCACAAGGTGGCGCCGAGCCTCGCGGAGCGGTTCACGGTGGTGGCCACCGATCTCCGCGGCTATGGCGACAGCGGCAAGCCGCCGGCCGGCGAAGACGGCTCGGCCTACACGTTCCGCGCGATGGCCGAAGACAACATCGCGGTTATGCGCGCGCTCGGCTTCGGCCGCTTCGCCGTCGCGGGCCACGACCGCGGCGCACGCGTCGCCTTCCGCATGGCGCTCGACCATCCGGAGATCGTCGAGCGGATGGCCGCGCTCGACATCGTGCCGACGCACCACGTGCTGACCCACGTCTCGCTCGGCTGGGCGCTGGAATCCTATCACTGGCTATTCATGGCCCAGAAGGCGCCGTTCCCCGAGCACCTGATCGCCTCCGACCTCGATTTCTACATGCGCTACAAGCTGAACAAGAAGGGCGTCGGGCTCTCGATCTTCTCGGAAGGCGCGATGGCGGAGTACATCCGCTGCGCGACCCCGGATCAGATCCGCGCCGTCTGCGACGACTACCGGGCGACGATCCACCACGACTTTCCGATGGACAGCGCCGATCACGGCAAGCGGAGGATCGCCTGCCCGGTGATGGCGATCTGGGGCGACAACAGCCATGTCGGTCGGCACTACCAGCCGCTGGAGGCCTGGGCGGAGTGGTGCGACGACCTGCGCGGCTTCTCGGTCCCGACCGGGCACTATCCGGCGGAGCAGCGGCCGGATCTGATCGGGCCGGCGCTGGCGGCCTTCTTTTCCGGGAAGGAACCGGAGGCGGCGGCGGCATGAGCGTCGACGCCGAGACGGTCGGGCAGATCCGCGCGGCGGTGCGGACGCTCTGCGAACGCTTCCCGGGCGCCTACTGGCGCGAGCTCGACCGCGAGCGCGCCTACCCGACCGAATTCGTGCAGGCGATGACCGAGGCGGGGTTCCTGGGCGTTCTCATCCCGGAGGCCTATGGGGGTAGCGGCTTGGGCCTGTCGGCTGCGGCCGCGATCCTGGAGGAGGTGCACGCGAGCGGCGGCAACGCGGCCGCCCTCCATGCGCAGATGTACACGATGGGCACCGTGCTCCGGAACGGCAGCGAGGCGCAGAAGCAACGCTGGCTTCCGGAGATCGCCGCTGGCCGCGTGCGCCTGCAGGCTTTCGGCGTCACCGAGCCCGGCGCCGGCACCGACACCACCTCCATCCGCACCTTCGCCGAGCGGCGCGGCGACCGCTTCGTGGTGAACGGCCAGAAGATCTGGACCTCGCGCGCCGAGCATTCCGACCTGATGGTGCTGCTCGCCCGCACCACGCCGAAGGACGCGGTGCAGCGCAAGAGCGAGGGTCTCTCGGTGTTCCTCGTCGACATGCGGGCGGCGCGCGGCGACGGGCTGACCATCCGGCCGATCCGGGCGATGCTGAACCATGCCACCACGGAGGTCTTCTTCGAGGACCTGGAGATCCCCGCCGACAGCCTGATCGGCGAGGAGGGCCGCGGCTTCCGCTACATCCTCGACGGCATGAACGCCGAGCGGATCCTGATCGCGGCCGAATGCATCGGCGACGCACGCTGGTTCATCGGCAGGGCGCGCGACTACGCGAAGGAGCGCGTCGTCTTCGGCCGTCCGATCGGCCAGAACCAGGGCGTGCAGTTCCCGATCGCGCGCGCCTACGCGCAGAGCGAGGCGGCGAAGCTGATGGTGGAGAAGGCGGCCGGCCTGTTCGAGGCGGGCGCCCCCTGCGGCCCGGAGGCGAACATGGCGAAGCTCCTCGCCTCCGAGGCGTCCTGGTTCGCGGCCGACATGTGCCTGCAGACGCATGGCGGCTTCGGCTTCGCGGAGGAATACGACGTGGAGCGCAAGTTCCGCGAGACGCGGCTCTACCAGGTCGCGCCGATTTCCACGAACCTGATCCTCGCCTTCCTCGGCGAGCACGTGCTCGGGCTGCCGCGCTCCTATTGAGGCGCCGCGGCCGAGGATTCCGGCGCCGGCGGACCGGCGCCGCCGATCGGGGCGCC
>JAEZEK010000275.1 GCA_023417735.1 Pseudomonadota bacterium
ATCTCCAGCAGGCCCCCGGTCATGCCGGTGCCGGCAAGCGGCCCGGCGCGGCCGCGCACGCGGATCGTGCCGCCGGACATCGCCCGCCCGACCTGCTGCCCGACCGGGCCGTCGACGAGGATGGCGCCCGCCGCAAGGCTGTGGCCGACGAGGTCCAAGCGCTCGGACCCGCCCTCGATCCGGATCTCGTCGGCATCCTGGCGGGCGATCCCGAAGAGGTCGCCCAGCAGGGCCGTCTCCCGTGTGGTTTGAAGCTCGAGGCGGGCGATCTCGCCGTCCGACATGGCCGACATCGGGTCCAGCCTCACCGGCGAGAGGTCGAGCCGCTGCGGCGGCTCGGCCCGGCGGCGGCGCACGCACCCCGGCATGGGACGAGCTCCCCGAGCCGGTAGTGGAACTGCCCGAGCTTGCCGCCATAATTGCCTGCGCCGATGCGGACGGCGCCGTCCTCCGGCCCGAGCGCGCAGGCGGCGTGGAGGCCGGCACGCATGGCCTCGCGGACCGATTCGGCCGTGAGCCCGTCGATCACGATCTCGAGTACGGACCCGATCTCCGGCGTCAGTTCGCTCGCGACGCGGCCGCGCAGCGTCGGGCAGTAGGCATGGTTCGTGGAGGCGGGCAGCGCCTTGTACTTCGAACCGACCTTCGAGCCCGAGCGCACGATGCCGCCCGGGAACGGCATGATGACGTCCGGCACGGCCGCGATCGCGGCGACCGCGGCCTCGGCCGCCCGCAGCGTCGACGGCCGGTCGCGGCCCATCAGGAGCAGGTTCCCGCCCCCGACCGCAGCCTTGGTGAGGCCGGTCGTGCCTTCGCACACGAACTCGCCGTCCATGACGGGGATGCGCCAGTAGCGCCGGCCGCCGATCTGCTTGGCGATCTGCCAGCCGTCTCCGAAGTATCGCAGGGCGTCGCCGATCTTGAGCGACTCCTCGCCCGAAAGGCCGGCGAAGCACGCCGAGCCGGGGCTCGTGAGCACGCATTGCCCGACGCGCGCCTGAAGCTGCGTTTCGAGCATCTTCGTCGACACCGAGAAGATCAGGACGCGGACGCCCGGCCTGCCGTCCGGCGTGTCGGCCGGGTCGAGCTCCGCGTCGATCGCGGCCTCGCAGCCACAGGCGATCACCGAGGTCGCGAACCCCGTCATCGTGACCGCCGCCTGGCGCGCCCATGCCGCACCGTCGGCGGTGATGACGATGGCGGTCGCGCGCATGCCGAACGCCTCGGCGAAGGTGTCGTCGATGGCAACGCCGTTGAGGCTCAGCGCCGGCATCGGGCCACCTCGAACACGTCCCCGATGCCGGCGACCTGCGCGATCGCGCTCTCCGGGACGGCGAAGGCATCCGGCGGAAGGCCGTAGCGGCGCTCATTGTGCTCCGCGATGCGCCGGCTCATCGCAGCATCGACGTCCGGGCGAAGCGTCACCGTGCGGCCGGGACGGTAGTGGGTGACGGCACCGTCCCGCACGACCAGGTCGCCCGACTTGAAGACCAGATGGGCCGCCGCGAACATCGCCGCCTGGTCCGGCAGGTCGTGGTAGACGGCGACGTCGGCGAGCGCGCCGGGGCCGAGATGGCCGCGGTCGGGCAGGCCCAGCAGCCGCGCCGGCGACGCGCGCGTCATGATGGCGATCTCGTAAAGCGAGTACTCGCGCGCAATGTCCCTGAGACCGGTCGCGTCGAGCGCCGGTTTCGGCAGACGCTCCAGCCAGCGCGCCCGCTCCTCCCCGTCCATCAGGAGATGGATGATCGCGGGATAGGTGGTGAAGTGCGCGCCGTTCGGGTGGTCGGTCGTGAAGTAGACGCGCCAAGGGTCGTCGATCAGCAGGAAGAGCTCCAGCCCGATCGCCCATTGCACGGCGTTCACGAAATCGTCGTGGCGGTAGCGGATCGGAACGATGCCGCCACCATTGCCGATGCCGTCCCACACGACCCACTTCTTCGGCCGGGCGAAGGCGTGCTGGGCGTACTGCCGCAGCGTGTCGGACGAAACCGTCACCGTCGGCCCGAACATGACCTGCCCGACATCCACAGTGACGTTCGGCCGTTCGTTCACGCGCTCCGCGAGCGCCGCCGCGGCGGAGGAGAAGTGCCGGCGTCCCTCGCGGCCGTAGCCGTAGAACTGCAGGTGGGCGAAATGCATCGGGCTGTCGCCGGCGGCGTCCATGGTGGTCAGCGCGGTCTCGAATGCACCCGGAACGCCGAGATTGTTGCAATGGACGTGGAGCGGATGCGGGACACCCGCCTCCACCACCGCCTCCTGCAGGGCGAGCACGATCTCGCGGGAACTCAGGCCGTAGCTCGGGACGACGTCGTCGAAGCCGAACGTCCGGACGTTCTCCTTGAATGCGGCGGCGCCGCCCGCATTGATCACCTTTATTCCGAGCCCGCGGCCGTCGCGGAGGGTCGCGCGGACATAGTCGGCGAGCGCGTCGCGGCCTTCCTTCCCGTGCAGGAGCCCGAGCGTGAAATCGTCGTTGCCGATCACGAGGAGCGCGGCGGTGTCGAGGATGGGGATGTCGGCGAGCTCGAGATGGGCGTGCAGCGCATGGCTCGGCGGCACGGCCGGCTCCACTACCATCGTGTAGCCCATCTGGGCATAGAGCCGGCCCGTCTCGAAAGTGGATCGGCGGGCATTGCCGAGCGGCGTCTCGGCGCGCCGCGCCGCATGCGTCCAGTGCTGTTCCGGCAAGAGCAGCCGGGACGTGTTGACGTTGATCCCGGCCACATGGGTGTGGATGTCGATCGCGCCGGCCATCACGATCTTGCCGGCGAGGTCGTAGGTCTCGTCGGGGGGGGCGCCCCCGGGCGGG
>JAEZEK010000095.1 GCA_023417735.1 Pseudomonadota bacterium
CGCTTCGCGACGGACCCTATCCGTGGGAGAAGGTCCTATACACCGGCGATCTCTTCCGCACCGACGCGGAGGGCTTCCTCTATTTCGTCGGCCGCAAGGACGACATCATCAAGACGCGCGGCGAGAAGGTCAGCCCCAAGGAGGTCGAGAACGTCCTCTACGCGCTCCCGGGCGTCCGCGAGGCGGCCGTCATCGGGGTTCCCGATCCCGTGCTCGGTCAGGCGCTGGAGGCGGTGCTCGTGCTCGAGCCGGGCATCGACCTCGGCCCAGGCGACGTCATCCGCCACTGCACCAGGAACCTCGAGGACTTCATGGTGCCGAAGCGCGTCAGCTTCCGGGCCGAACTGCCGAAGACCACGACGGGCAAGATCAGCCGGCGCGCCCTCGCCGAAAACGAGGCCGGCGCCGGTGACATGGAGGCCGCGGAGTGAACGACATCACCCATCCGGATGTTTTCGGGCCCGCCAGGGAGACCGAGCCGGCCCCTGGCGAAGGCTTCTCCTTGGAGGCGCTTCGGATCGACGCCCGCAAGGAGCGGGCGAGGATCGCCGCCGCGCTCCGCGAGCAGATCGGACGAACGCTGCGGCGGCGCGGCGCCGTCGTCGGGCTCTCCGGCGGCGTCGACAGCAGCGTCACGGCGTTCCTGCTCGTCGAGGCGCTCGGCGCCGACAGGGTTCTCGCCCTCTTCATGCCGGAGAAGGATTCCGAGGACGACAGCCTGCGCCTCGGCCGCCTGGTTGCCGACACGCTCGGGATCCGCGCCGTCACCGAGGACATCGAGCCGATGCTGACGGCAGCCGGCTGCTACGCGCGCCGGGACGAGTTCATCCGCCGGATCGTCCCGGAGTTCGGTCCCGGGTGGGGCTGCAAGGTCGTGCTGCCAAACGCGCTCGGCGACAACGCCTACAACCTCTCGACCCTGGTGGTGCAGTCGCCCGGCGGCGAGCGCAGCCAGATCCGGATGCCGCTCGAGGTCTATCTCGGCGTGGTCGCGGCCACCAACATGAAGCAGCGCACCCGCAAGCAGATCGAGTACTACCACGCCGACCGGCTCAACTACGTCGTCGCCGGAACGCCGAACCGCCTCGAATACGACCAGGGCTTCTTCGTGAAGAACGGCGACGGCGCCGCCGACGTGAAGCCGATCGCCCACCTCTACAAGACCCAGGTCTATCAGCTCGCCGAGCATCTCGGGGTGCCGGAGGAGATCCGCCGGCGCCCTCCCACGACCGACACCTGGTCGCTCGAGCAGACGCAGGAGGAGTTCTATTTCCCGCTGCCCTACCGGGGCATGGATCTTTGCCTCTATGCGCTGGAGAATGGCATCTCCGCCGAGGAGACGGCACGCGCGGCCGGCCTCACGCCCGGACAGGTGGAGCGCGTCTGGCACGACATCGCCGCCAAGCGCCGCGCAACCCGCTACCTCCACGAGCCCCCGCTCCTGGTCGAGCCCGTCCCGATCGGCTGACCGGGACCGGCTGCGGCTCGCTGCTGAGCAAGAGGGGCGGGTTGCGCAGCTTGCATGCACGGTCGAACCGGCCGATGCGCGAAAGCCGGCGCGGATCTTTCGCGCGGTCATGCGGCGCCTGACGGGGCCCCGTGCGCGGAACCCTGTGCCGTTGGGAGGCTTCACCCTGCGCTGCTCCCAACCGCGGGATCTTCCTGATGTTCTTCGACAGCTGGTTCGACCTGCTCCGGATCTTGATCGTCGGCACCCTGGCCTATGTCGGCCTGGTCGGCTTCCTCCGCGTCTCGGGCAAGCGGACGCTCTCCAAGATGAACGCGTTCGACTTCGTCGTGACGGTGGCCCTCGGGTCAACCCTCGCCACGGTCCTCCTGAGCAAGGAGGTCTCGTTGTCCGAGGGGCTGCTCGCCTTTGCGCTGCTCTGCGGGCTTCAGTACGCGGTCGCCTGGACCTCCGTCCGCTCCGCGCCGTTCCGGCGGATCATCAAGTCGGAGCCCGCGCTCCTCATGCACGGAGGTGCCTTCCTGGACGCAGCCCTTGCGCGCGAAAGGGTCACGCGGGACGAGGTCCGCGCGGCCATCCGTGCCGCGGGCTATGCCGGCGACGACGACGTGCAGGCCGTCGTCCTGGAAACTGACGGCACGTTGAGTATTGTCTCATCCGCAGCGCCGGATTAGCGCCATCCCTCAGCAGATGATCCTCTGCACGTTTAGCTACACCATCACGTATCTCTAGGTTTATTGGTCGCCTCAGGAGCGACCTTGGGCGGCTTATATTGGAACAACCGGGGATTCGTCAGGTTAGGGGTATGCGAAGGGGCGAGTGGGGCTCCAACGAAAGAACGGGAGAACCCTATGACCGGACGAACAATTCCAGCCGTGCTCGCGCTCCTGGCTGGCACTGCACTCACGGGCAGCGCGCTGGCGCAGCAGCCCCAGGCAGGGCAACAGGCAGTCCAGCAGCCCGGAGCGCAGGCGCAGGACATCCGCGACTGCACCGCGTTCCAGCGGTATGTGCAGGAGAACAGGAGCAGGCTCTCGCCGGAGCAGATCGAGCGGGGCAACCAGGCCGTCGAACGCGGTGACGACCGGCAGTGCGTCGACATCTACGCCAGCATCCGCACCGACGCCGGCGCGCAGGCCGCGAACCAGGCGGGCGGCGAGCGCCCCGAGCAGCAGCCCCGTGCAAACCAGCAGGCGGAGGCCGGCAACATAGTCGTCGAGCAGCCTGCACCGACGATCACCGTCGACCAGCCCGATCCCCAGATCCGCGTGCAGCAGGCGCAGCCCAACGTGGCCGTCCGGCAGCCGACGCCCGAGATCCTCGTGCGCCAGCCGGCGCCTCAGATCACGGTCGACATCCCGCAGCCGGAGATCATCGTGCGCATGCCGCAGCCGGAGGTGCAGGTCTCCCAGAACCAGCCGCAGGTGGAGGTCCAGCAGGCGCAGCCGGAGGTCCGCGTCGAGCAGAACGAGCAGCCTCAGGTTCGCGTCGCCCAGGACAACCAGCAGCCTCGCGTCGAGCTGCAGCAGAGCGAGCAGCAGGCCAATGTCCAGGTCGAGCAGGCCGGCGAGCCGCAGGTCCGGTACGAGCGCGCCGAACCGCAGATCACCGTGAACCAGGCCGAAGGCGAGCCCGCGGTCCGGTTCGAGCAGATGGAGGGGCAGAGCGCGGCACGTCAGCAGGACGACGCTGCCGCACGCGGCCAGACCGCCGACCGTGCCCAGGGCGCGCAGCAGGGCGGCCAGCAAGCGCAAGCGACGGCCCAGCAGCAGCAGGCGCAAGCTGCCGCCCAGCAGCAGCGGACGCAGGCCGGTGGCCAGCAGCAGCAGGCAGAGGCTCGGCAGCAGGCCCAGACCCAGCCTCAGACGCAGGCCCAGCAGCAGAGGCCGACGGCTGACCAGCAGGCCGAAGCGAACCGTCAGGCCGCCATGCAGTCCTCCACGGCGTCCGACCAGCAGGCGGCCCGGGCGACCGGGTCAACGGCAGCGGCTCAGGGGACCGGTTCGGAACGCGAGTTCCCGGTCGGCGACCTCAAGGACATGGACGTGACGAACGCCCGTGGCGAGCAGCTCGGAGACGTGAAGGAAGTCGTCGCCTCCACCGAGGGCGAGGTCTATGTCGTGATCGGTCACGGCGGCTTCCTGGGCCTCGGCGAGAAGGAGATCGCCCTTCCGCTGAACAGCCTCACCCTTCAGGATGACAAGCTCGTCCTTCCGGGCGTGAGCGACGATGAGATCCGCCAGATGGAAGCGTGGAGAATGGACAACTCGAGGTTCCGGGAACTCGACGACGAGCAGACCGCGAGCCTGACGCTGGCACAGCGGTAATCCTCCGCATATCCCGCAGTAGGGGGGCGGCCGGCCGAGCCGCCGGCCCCTTCTTCTCCGTTGCCTGTCTCAGCTGTCACCTGCCCCCGGGACGATGAACCCGCGGGCGAGTCCGTGCAGTGGCGAACGCGCCGGGGCCCTCAGCCCCGATCGTTCTTCCCCAGTGCCCGTGCCAGCGCCCGCTCTTCCTCGTCCGACAGCCGGGGCTCGGACACCGGCTTCCGCCCCCCATAGAAGCGGAAGACGAGCAGCAGGCCGGCCAGCAGCGCGACGAAGGGCGCTGCCCACAGAAGAAGGTTTGAAACCGAAAAGCTCGGCTTCAGCAGCACGAACTCGCCGTAGCGGTCGACGAGATACTGCTTCACGCCGGCGTCGCTGTCGCCTGCCTCGAGCCGTTCGCGCACGAGGACGCGAAGATCCCGGGCGAGCGGCGCGTCCGAATCGTCGATCGACTGGTTCTGGCAGACGAGGCAGCGCAGCTCCGCGGAAATCGCCCGCGCCCGCGCCTCGAGCGCCGGGTCGCCGAGGCGCTCGTCGGGCTGGACGGCGATCGCGGTCCCGCCGAAGAGGATGATTGCGAGCGCGAAGAGGGCCCGCCTCACGCCGGGACCGCCTCCCCGGCCCGCTTCTGCGCGCGTTTGGGCGCGCCGATCCTCAACCGCCGGTCGGTCAGCGAGACGATGCCGCCGATCGACATGAGCACGGCGCCGAGCCAGATCAGCGTGACGAACGGCTTGTGATAGGCCCGCAGCACCAGCCCGCGTTCCGAGCGGTCGCCGAGCGACACGTAGAGCTGCGAGAACCCGCTCGTCCGGATCGCCGCCTCCGTCGTCGGCATCTGGCGGGCGGTGTACATCCGCTTGGACGGCGCGACCGTGTAGAGCGCATCCCCGCCCTTGTCGACACGGAAGCGCGACACCTCCTCGCGATAGTTCGGCCCGGTGACGGGAGCCGTCCCCTCGTAGGTCAGGCCGTAGCCGGCGAGCTCCACCCGGTCGCCCGGCCTCACCTCGGTGATGAGCTCGGTCTGGAAAGCCGTCACGGCGACGATGCCGATGACCGTCGCACCCATGCCGGCGTGGGCGAAGGCCGTCCCGAAGGCGGAGCGCGGCAGCCCTGCGAGCCGCGACAGGCTCACCGAGAGCCCGGTGCGGCCGAGCTTCGCGCGCTCGGCGAGATCGACGAAGCTGCCGACCATCAGCCAGATGCCGAGCCCGATGCCGAGCGCCGCCAGGACCGAATCTGCGCCGGACAGGATCAGGACCGCAACGACGGCAACGACGGACGCCGCCATGGCCACCCCGAGCCGCTGTGCCGCGCCGGCGAGGTCGCCGCGCTTCCACGCGAGCAGCGGACCGAACGGCATGGCGATGAGGAGCGGGACCATCAGCGGTCCGAAGGTGAGGTCGAAGAACGGCGCACCGACCGAGATCTTCTTGCCGGTCAGGCCTTCCAGCGCCAGCGGGTAGAGCGTGCCGATGAACACCGCCGCCGTCGCCGCCACCAGGAACAGGTTGTTGAAGACGAGCGCGCCCTCGCGGCTGATCGGCGCGAACAGCCCGCCCTGCTTGAGGCCGGGTGCCCGCCAGGCGAAGAGCGCGAGCGCACCGCCGATGAACACGATCAGGATGGCGAGAATGAAGACGCCGCGGCTCGGATCGGTGGCGAAGGCATGCACCGAGGTGAGCACGCCGGAGCGCACCAGGAACGTCCCGATCAGCGACAGCGAGAAGGTGAGGATCGCGAGCAGGATGGTCCAGATCTTCAGCGCCCCCCGCTTCTCCATCACCAGAGCGGAATGAAGGAGCGCCGTGCCGGAGAGCCAGGGCATGAAGGACGCGTTCTCGACCGGGTCCCAGAACCAGTACCCGCCCCAGCCGAGCTCGTAATAGGCCCAGTAGGATCCCATCGCGATGCCGAGGGTCAGGAACATCCAGGCGGCGAGCGTCCAAGGCCGCACCCAGCGCGCCCAGGCGGCGTCGACGCGGCCGTCGATGAGCGCGGCGAGCGCGAAGGAGAAGGCGATCGAGAAGCCGACATAGCCGAGATAGAGCAGCGGCGGATGCACCGCGAGCCCGATGTCCTGCAGAAGCGGATTGAGGTCGCGCCCCTCAAGCGGCGCGGGGTCGATCCGCGCGAAAGGGTTCGAGGTGAAGAGGATGAAGAGCAGGAAAGCGGTCGCGATCCAGCCCTGGACGGCGAGCACCGTCGCCCGCAGCGTGTCCGGCAGGTTCCGTCCGAACCAGGCGACCATCGCGCCGAACAGCGTGAGGATCAGGATCCACAGGAGCATGGACCCCTCGTGGTTGCCCCAGACGCCGCTCACCTTGTAGACGAGCGGCTTCGCCGAATGGGAGTTCTCCCAGACGTTCTGGACGGAGAAATCCGACCTCAGATAGGCGATCGTCAGCGCCGCGAAGGCGAGCAGCACGTAGAAGAAAGCTGCGGTCGTCGTCGCCGGAGCGACTGCCATCAGCCGGCTGTCGCCGGTGCGCGCGCCCCACAGCGGCACCGTCGACTGCACGAGCGACAGCCCGAGCGCGAGCAGCAGGGCATAGTGCCCGATCTCGGCGATGGAGAATGGCCCGCTCATTGCGCCGTTTCCTCCTCCATCCAGTGCCCCTGCGCCTTCAGCGCGTCCGCCACCTCGCGCGGCATGTAGGCTTCGTCGTGCTTGGCGAGGACGCTGTCGGCCGCAAAGCCGCCGTCCGCGCCGACCTGCCCCTCCGCCACCACGCCCTGCCCCTCGCGGAAGAGATCGGGCAGGATGCCGGTATAGGTCACCTTGATGGCGTTCGCCGTATCGGTCACGTCGAAGCTGACGTTGCCGTTCTCGCCGCGCGCGACGGAGCCCTCCGCGACGAGCCCGCCGAGCCGGATGCGCGTGCCGGCCTCGATGCCCTTCTGCGAGATGTCGGTCGGCGTATAGAAGAAGACGATCTGGTCGCTCATCGCGAAAAGGACGAGCCCGACCGCGAAGGCGAGCACGCCGCCCGCTCCGCCGATCACCACAAGCCGTCTCTGCTTCCGTGTCATGGGTTCGCCGTCTCCTCGATCTGCAGCCCGAGCTGCCGTGCCGCGGACACGATACGCTGCCGCGCGTCGCCGTCTGGGGCCGACGCCAGCGCGGTCTGCGCCGCGCCCGACGCCTCGTCCTGCCTGCCGAGCACCGCATACGCCTTGATCAAACGCAACCAGCCTTCCGTGTCGGACGGATCGGCGGCGAGCCGCTCGGCGAGACGTGCGACCATGCCCTCGATCATGGCGTCGCGCTCCTCGCCGCTCATGTCCGCCGCCGCCGCCACCTGCTCGCGGGTCGGGCCCGCTTCGGCCGCCGGCGCCTGCTGTTCGGGCGCGGGCCGTCCCGAGACGCGCGCGATCGCCTGCTCGATTGCCGGCCGCCACGGCGCGTCGGGCGGGGATTCGGCGAGCAGCGCCCTCAGCTCCGCCGCCGCCTTTTCGCCCTCCCCGGCCTGCTCGTAGGCGAGCGCCAGGAAGAAGCGGGGCTTCGGCGCCGTGGCGTCCGCCGCCTTGGCGGTTTCGAAGGCCTGCCGCGCTTCGGCGGTCACGATACCGCCCTCGGCGAGATAGATCGCTTCCCCGAGCCCGGCCTGCCGGTCCGAAGAGGAGCCGAGGAGCCGGATCACGTTCCGGTAGGCCGTCGCGGCATCCTCGGGCCGGCCGAGCCGGATGTAGATGGGCGCCAGCACCTGCCAGCCCTGGCCGTCCTCGGGGTTTCGGCCGAGGTGCTCCTCGACGCGGGCAACGAGCGTCTCGATGTCACTGCCCTGCGGCGCCTGCATGCGCTGGGCGAGCGGCTGGCCGGGAAGATCGGGGGCCCCGTTCGTGAGGTAGAGGCCGCCGGCGAGCACGGGTACGCCGATCAGCCCGATCACGGCGACCGCCCGTCTTTGCCAGGCGCGGGCGCCCGCCTTGGCGGCCATCGGCGCCGTGCTCTCCGCCTCGATCAGCCGCCGCGCGATCTCCGTTCGCGCCGCCGCCGCCTCTTCGGCGCCGATCAGCCCGGCATCGCGTTCGCGCTCGAGTTCCTCCAGCTGGTCGCGATAGACGAGGCTGTCATGCCCGCGATCCGCGGCGGTCTCGCGCGGCGCACGCCCGAGCGGGAGGAGCACCGCCAGGACGGCGGCGCCGGTCAGAACGGCTAACAGGACCCACAACAACACGGCGGCACGCCATCCTCTGGTTGCCGCCGCATGTAATCGGTCGTGAACCGGGCCACAATGCGACCGAGCGCCCGCCGCGCCCGGTGACGTTCAGCCCGAGTTCTCGGCTAGCTGACGATCCGCCAGGTCCCGTCCGGCTGGCGGCAGGCGGTCCCGCGGGCCACGCGCGGCTGGCCGTCGATGTAGACGCTGTGCGTGTAGTCGCGGCAGTCGAGGGCGTTCACGGTGTAGCCCGGCCCGACCACCACTTCGCCATAGGTGCCGGTCTGATCGTTCCGCCAGTTCTCGGGCCGCCCGGCGCGGCCGTATTCGAGCGCCCGGTACTCCGCATCCATCGCATACTGATGGTCGCGCTCGTCGAGCGATCTGCCGATGGAGGCGCCGATCAGGCCGCCAGCCGCCGCAC
>JAEZEK010000347.1 GCA_023417735.1 Pseudomonadota bacterium
CACGCCGCCCGCCTGGCTGCCGCCCGCGCTGGTCGCGCCGGTCATGCTCGTTGTCGCCTACAACGCCGTGCGTATCACCCAGGTCGGTTTCAACCAGTTGCGCGATGCGCTTTTCGCAAGCGTCGGCCAGCACGCCGTGCGGCAGCTCGCCCACCGGACGTTCGTGCACCTGCACAGCCTGTCGCTCCGCTTCCACCTGGCGCGGCGGACGGGCGGGCTGTCGCGGGTCATCGAGCGCGGCACCAAGGGGATCGAGACGGTCGTCCGCTACACCATCCTCAACTCGGTCCCGACGCTGGTCGAGTTCGGCTTCACGGCCGGCATCATCTGGTACCAGTTCGACTTCAGCTACGTGATCGTGATCGCGCTCACGGTGTGGGCCTACATCTGGTTCACCATCAAGGCGAGCGACTGGCGCATCGCCATCCGCCGGGAGATGAACGAGTCGGACACCGACGCCAATTCCAAGGCGATCGACTCGCTCCTCAACTACGAGACGGTGAAGTATTTCGGCAATGCGCGCATGGAGGCGACGCGCTTCGACGCCTCGATGGGGCGCTACGAGGCCGCGGCGATCAAGACCTGGACCTCGCTCGCCTGGCTGAACTTCGGGCAGACGGTGATCTTCTCGATCGGCATGGCGGCCTGCATGGTGCTGTCGGCGCGCGCGGTGATGGCCGGCACGCAGACGATCGGCGACTTCGTGCTGATCAACGCGCTGCTGATGCAGCTCTCGATCCCGCTCAATTTCATCGGGTCGGTCTACCGCGAGATCCGGCAGGGGCTGACCGACATCGAGGCGATGTTCGCGCTGCTCGACGTCGAGCCGGAGGTGCGCGACCGGCCCGACGCGAAGCCGCTCGCGGTGACGGAGGGCGCGATCCGGTTCGAGGACGTGCATTTCAGCTACGACCCCGACCGGCCGATCCTGAAGGGCATCAGCTTCGAGGGGCCGGCGAACGCGACCGTGGCAATCGTCGGCCCCTCGGGGGCGGGGAAGTCGACCATGTCGCGGCTGCTCTTCCGCTTCTACGACGTGAGCGGCGGGCGCCTCCTGATCGACGGCCAGGACATCCGCGACGTCACGCAGGAGAGCCTGCGCGCGGCGATCGGCATGGTGCCGCAGGACACCGTGCTGTTCAACGACACGATCGGCTACAACATCCGCTACGGCCGGTGGGACGCCGGCGAGGCGGATGTCGGGCGGGCGGCCGAGATGGCGCAGATCGGCGCCTTCATCGAAGGCCTGCCGCAGGGCTACCGCACGCCGGTCGGCGAGCGCGGACTGAAGCTCTCCGGCGGCGAGAAGCAGCGCGTGGCGATCGCGCGCACCATCCTCAAGGCGCCGCCGATCCTGATCCTCGACGAGGCGACGTCGGCGCTCGACACCGCGACCGAGCAGGAGATCCAGTCGGCGCTCGACCAGGTCTCGCGCGGCCGGACCACGCTGGTGATCGCGCACCGCCTCTCCACCGTGGTGAACGCCGACCGCATCATCGTCCTGAAGGACGGCAGGATCGCCGAGCAGGGTACGCATGGCGAGCTGATCGGGCGCGACGGCCTCTACGCCGCGATGTGGGCGCGCCAGCGCGAGGCCGACGAGGCGGCCGAGCATCTCCGCCGGGCGCGCGAGGAGGACGCCGAGGGCTTCGTCGTGCGCCGGCCGATCGCGGCGGAATAGCGGCGGGCCGCGCCGCCTTCACGGTGGCCGCGCCGCGCATCATGCCCTAAGACGGGCCTATGTCGCTCGTCCCCCGCTCCGTCCGCGAGGCCATCCACCCGGTGCACCGGGCCGGCTGGCCGTTCATCGCGATCACGCTCGCGCTCGCGCTCGTCCTCGGCCTCCTGTGGGGGCCGCTGTTCTGGCTCCTGCTGATCCTCGCCGGATGGATGCTGGTGTTCTTCCGGGACCCGACCCGGGTGTCGCCGAACGCGCCGGGGCTCGTCATCAGCCCGGCCGACGGGCGCGTCGAGCCGCTCGTGACGGTGGTGCCGCCGGTCGAGCTCGGGCTCGGCCCCGAGCCGCGGCAGCGCATCTCCGTGTTCATGGACGTCTTCGACTGCCACATCAACCGCGCGCCGGTCGCCGGCCGGATCGCCAAGATCGCGTACAAGCCCGGCAAGTTCGTGAGCGCGGACCTCGACAAGGCGAGCGAGGACAACGAGCGCAACGGCTTCGTGATCGACACGGCCGAAGGCCACCGGCTCGGCGTGGTCCAGGTCGCGGGGCTCATCGCGCGGCGCATCCTCGTCTGGACCAACGAGGGCGCGCTGGTCGCGCAGGGCGAGCGCATCGGCATGATCCGGTTCGGATCGCGCCTCGACGTCTACCTGCCGGAGGGCTCCGTCGTGCTCGTGGCGGCGCGGCAGCGCGCGATCGCCGGCGAGACGGTGCTCGCGCATCTTCCCGGCGCCGCGCCGCTCCCGCCCTACCCCGTGCGGGTCGACTGAGCGATGACGAGCCTCTTCCCGCCGCTCGACCCGAGGCCGGAGGGCCGCATGCGGCGACTGCGGCGCGGGGTCCCGTTCCGGCACGTCGCGCCGAACCTCGTCACGCTGCTGGCGCTGTGCGCGGGCCTGACCGCGATCCGGATGGCGATCGAGGGCCGGTTCGACCTGGCGGTCGCCGGCATCGTCTTCGCCGCCGTTCTCGACGCGATCGACGGCCGGCTGGCCCGCATGCTGAAGACGACGTCGCGCTTCGGGGCCGAGCTCGATTCGCTCGCCGACTTCGTGAGCTTCGGCGTCGGCCCGGCCTTCCTGATCTACGTCTGGCGGCTCGACGGCCTCGGCTCGCTCGGCTGGATCGCGGCGCTCGTCTTCGCCATCTGCGCCGGCCTCAGGCTCGCGCGCTTCAACGCGGCGCTCGCCGACCCGGACCAGCCGAACTGGCACAAGGACTTCTTCATCGGGATCCCGGCGCCGGCCGGCGCGATCTGCGCGATGCTGCCCCTGTTCCTCGAGCGCATGGGCGTGCCCATGCCGGAGGAGGCGGCGGGCCTCGTCGCCGCCTACCTGGTGCTGATCGGGCTCCTGATGGTGAGCCGGTTCCCCACGCTTTCCGGCAAGCGGGCCGGCGCGCGCATCCCGCGCGAAGTGGTGCTGCCGGTGCTCGTCGCCGGCGTGCTCGTCGCGGCGCTGGCGATGAGCTACCCGTTCACGATGCTGGCGATCGTCGCGGTTCTCTATCTCGCCCACATGCCGTTCGCCTGGGCGGCCTGGAACCGGCGCGCGGCCGAGCACGTCCATGCCGAGAACCCGGCGGCCGAGCCGAGCGATCACCACCCGCCGGGCTGAACGGGCGGGCGGGTTCCCGATCACTTCCTCGCGTGACGGTTTGCCGCCGGGGGGATATGGCATAGCCTTCGACGGGAGGCGGCGACGACATCTGGAGAGCCGGCATCGCTGCCGGCTGAGCGCAATGAAGAACAAGATCATCGCGGCGGCGACGCTGGCGCTCTGCGCCGTGCTTGGCGCGGGTGCGCCGACCGCGCAGGAGCGCGAGACGGAGCCACGCGTGCTCTTCGTGACGCACGGCGCGGCCACCGACGGCTTCTGGGGCGAGGTGAAGCGCGGCGCGGAAGCCGCCGCCGCCGATCTCGGCGTCGCCGTCGAGTACCGGGCGCCGGAGACCTTCGACGTGGCGGCCATGGCGCGGCTGATCGACGAGGCCGCGGCCGAGCGCCCGGACGGGCTCGTCGTCTCGGTCCCGGACGCGGACGCGCTGGCGCCGCACATCCGCGCGGCGGCCGACCTCGGCATCCCGGTGATCGGCGTGAACTCGGGGATGGACGTCTCCGCCTCGCTGGGCGCGAAGCTCCATGTCGGCCAGAACGAGTACGATTCCGGCCGCGCCGCCGGCGAGAGGATGCGCGAGGCCGGCGGCAAGCGGGCGGTGTGCGTGAACCACCAGCTCGGCAACATCGCCCTCGACCTCCGCTGCAAGGGCTTCATCGACGGTTTCGGCGGATCGGTCGAGGTGCTGTCCGTCCCGCGCGACGCGCCGAAGATCAGGGACGCGCTCGCCGAGCGGCTGGCGGCGGCGGAATCGATCGACGTCGTGCTCGCCCTCGGCGCCGCCACAGCCGGGGAGCCGGTGCTCGAAGCGGTCGCCGCAAGCGGTCGGCCGGACCGGATCCGGTTCGCGACCTTCGACGTCACCGAGCCGGTCCTGAGGGCGGTGGCGGAGGGGCGCGCGGCCTTCGCGATCGACCAGCAACCCTTCCTGCAGGGCTACCTGCCCGTCCAGTTCCTGGCGCTCCTGGCGCGCGAGGGGGTGATCCCGGTCTCCAGCGTCCGCTCCGGCCCGATGCTGGTCGGCGCGGAGGAGGCGCGCGCGCGGCTCGAACGGACGGCGCCCGGCGAGCCGTGACGGTGCGCGCGGTGGACGGACCTGCGGCGGGCCGCTAAGCGAGGAGCGGGTCCGGAGCGGACGGAGGAAAGAGATGGCGGGGAACGGGCTGCGCGAGATCGGGCACTTCATCGGCGGCAGGAACGTCGCCGGCCGAAGCGGGCGCACGGCGGACGTGATGAAGCCGATGACCGGCGAGGTGCAGGCGAAGGTGGCGCTCGCCTCGCGCGAGGAAGTGCGCCATGCGGTCGAGAACGCGCGGCAGGCGCAGCCGGCCTGGGCGGCGCAGAACCCGCAGCGGCGGGCGCGCGTGATGATCCGGTTCCTCGACCTCGTCCAGCGCGAATACGACGCGCTCGCCGAACTGCTCGCGCTCGAGCACGGCAAGACGGTCGCCGACGCGCGCGGCGACATCCAGCGCGGGCTCGAGGTGGTCGAGTTCGCGATCGGCATCCCGCACTTGATGAAGGGCGAGTTCACCGACGCGGCGGGGCCGGGCATCGACATCTATTCCATGCGCCAGCCGCTCGGCGTGGTTGCCGGCATCACGCCGTTCAACTTCCCGGCCATGATCCCGATGTGGAAGTTCGCGCCGGCGATCGCCTGCGGCAACGCCTTCATCCTGAAGCCTTCGGAGCGCGACCCCGGCGTGCCGATGCGGCTCGCGGAGCTGATGATGGAGGCCGGGCTGCCGGCCGGCATCCTCAACGTGGTGAACGGCGACAAGGAGGCCGTCGACGCGCTCCTCGACGATCCGGACGTCCGCGCGATCGGCTTCGTCGGCTCGACGCCGATCGCCGAGTACATCTACGGGCGCGGCTGTGCGAGCGGCAAGCGCGTGCAGTGCTTCGGCGGCGCCAAGAACCACATGATCGTGATGCCGGACGCCGACATGGAGCAGGCGGTCGACGCGCTCATCGGCGCCGGCTACGGCTCCGCCGGCGAGCGCTGCATGGCGATCTCCGTCGCCGTCCCGGTCGGCGAGGCGACCGCCGACAGGCTGATCGAGAAGCTCGTGCCGCGGGTGGAGGCGCTGAAGATCGGCGCCTCGACCGACCCGGAGGCCGATTTCGGGCCGCTCGTCACGCGCGAGGCGCTCCAGCGGGTGCGGTCCTACGTCGACCTCGGCGTGGAGGAAGGCGCCGAGCTCCTCGTCGACGGGCGCGGCTTCACCATGCAGGGCTACGAGGACGGCTTCTACATGGGCGGCTGCCTGTTCGACCGCGTGACGCCCGACATGCGCATCTACAAGGAGGAGATCTTCGGCCCGGTTCTGTCGGTCGTGCGCGCCCGCGACTACGAGGAGGCGCTGCGGCTGCCGTCGGAGCACGAATACGGCAACGGCGTCGCGATCTTCACCCGCGACGGCGACGCCGCGCGCGACTTCGCCGCCAAGGTGAATGTCGGCATGGTCGGCATCAACGTGCCGATCCCGGTGCCGCTCGCCTACCACACGTTCGGCGGCTGGAAGCGTTCCGGCTTCGGCGACCTCAACCAGCACGGGCCGGATTCCATCCGCTTCTACACGAAGACCAAGACGGTCACCTCGCGCTGGCCCTCGGGCGTGAAGGAGGGCGCGGAGTTCGTCATCCCGACGATGCGGTAGGGAGGCCGCATGCCCGGCAGATTGCCCGTGGACCCGGTGGCGCTCGCCGCGCTTTGCCGACGGTACCGCATTCGCCGACTGTCCCTGTTCGGATCGACCCTCAAGGGCACCGCGGGGCCGGAGAGCGACGTGGATCTGCTCGTCGAGTTCGAATGCGACGCGAGGCCGACATTGTTCGATCTCGCCCATATCGAGCAGGACCTGTCCGCCTTGCTCGGCGGGAGGCGAGTGGACCTGCGCACCCCCGAAGATCTCAGCCGCTATTTCCGCGACGAGGTCGTCCGCGAGGCCGAGGTCCAGTATGAGGCCGCATGACCGCGTGCGGCTGAGGCACATGGCCGATGCAATGCAAGCGGCCATGCGGTTCACCGAGGGGCGCACGCGGAGCGACCTCGAAAGCAATGAGATGCTCCTGTTCGCGCTGGTCCGGGCAATCGAGATGATCGGCGAGGCGGCAAGCAGAGTGTCCGACGAGGGACGTGCCGAAATTCCCGCGCTACCTTGGGCATCCATGGTCGGAATGCGGCATCGGCTCGTGCACGGCTACTTCGACATCAATCGCGATATTCTGTGGAACACGGCTACGGAGGCGATTCCCCCGTTGGCGAACGTGGTTGGCCATCTTCTTCAGGACGATTAGTGGAGCCATCCCGACTTCTGTAACACCTCGTGGCGCTTGGTGATGACGTCCAGGAGACGACGCTGCGATTTTATATAGCTTTCAAACGGATTAAGAACTTTGCGTGTGTTGAATTTCGCCCAAGTGCGGGAAAGATTTTGGTTTTTGTGAAGGTCGATCCGAACACCGTCACACTCGAACCCGGCTTCACCCGCGACGTATCGCAAATAGGTCATTTTGGAACCGGAGATCTCGAAATTACCTTGAGCAGGCGGGAAGATCTTGACAGGGCGAAGCCGTTTATTGAGCGAAGCTATAGCGCGTCGTGACAAAGTTTCGCGGTGCTCCCCGCGGTGAGTTCGAGAGGCGGCCCCGCGTATTCAATGGATGGCGACACCGCGGCCGTTGCCTTTACCCGTCCGTTCGCGCAGCAGCTTCTGCAACGAAGCGGGGCGGGCGGCGTTGTCTCTCGTGCCGGCGGGCGACGCGGGCGAGAGGGATTCCCGGACATGACGCGCAGGACCAGGGCCGGCTTCGATCTGGCAACGATCGGCTTTTTCACCCCGGCAGTCGTCGCCGCGCGGCTTCAGATGCTCGCGCTGGAGGCCTCGACGCCGAGCGCGGCCGGGCGGCGGGAGGCGGTCGACATGGTGGCGGAGAAGCCGCTCGCCTTCATGCTCGCGGGGCTCGCCCTCCAGGCCGAGCTGACGCGCCAGACGATGCGGTTCTGGCAGGGCGCGTTCGGGCTCGCGCGCCGGCAGCACTGGGACACGAGGCGGTGGCGGCGGCGGCGCTGCGCCCGGTCGCGCGGCAGGTG
>JAEZEK010000404.1 GCA_023417735.1 Pseudomonadota bacterium
ATCACATCGTCACGACGCTTCTCGAGAAGGCGGCCGACATCAAGATCAACTTCATCCCGTTCGACGGCGGTGGCGGACAGATCACCTCGGCAGTCATCAGCGGCGCGGTCACGATGGGCGTCTATCCTCCCGACGAGGCGCTGCCCCTCATCAAGGGCGGCCAGATGAAGGCGATCGCGATCCTGAGCGAGGACCGTCACCCCTCGGACGAGTTCAAGGAGGTCCCGACCGCCAAGGAGCAGGGCTTCGACGTGGTGTGGAGCTCGCCGCAGTCGCTGACTCTGCCGCCCGAGGCGGACCCGGAGCTCGTCGCCTGGTGGGACGACAAGCTGCAGAAGTTGGTGGCGACCGACGCTTGGAAGAACATGCTCGCGGAGAACTACTTCCGCGACATCTACGCGCCGGCTTCCGAGGCGGGCGCCAAGATGGAGGAGCTCCACCAGCGCTACCTGAACATCCTGACCGAGCTCGGCCTCGCCAAGCAGAAGTCGTAAGAAGAGCGGAGATCCCAGGTGAGAAAGATCGACATCGTTGCGGCCCTCGTCCTCATCGGCCTGTCCGCGCTGGTGGCGTTCCAGACCTGGGATCTCCCCTACTGGAGCACCTTCGCGCCGGGCCCCGCCTTCGCTGCGCTGTGGGTGGCGGCCGCGGGCGCGCTGATCGGCGTGATCCTCCTGGCGCAGTCCGTCCGCTCCAGGAGCGAGGAGGAGGCCGACTGGCCGGACCGGACCGGGGCGCGGCAGGTCGTCCTCGGGATCGGCGCGCTGTGGGTGCTGTTCGCGATGCTGCCCTACCTCGGCACGGTGATCAGCGGCGTCATCTTCATGCTGCTCTTCCTGCTCGGCATCGCGCGCCGGCCGATCCTGCCGTCGCTGTTCGCCACTCTGATCACGGTCGGGCTGATCGAATCCGTGTTCGTCTACTGGCTCAACATCCGCTTGCCCACCGGCCCGTTCGGCTTCTGAGCCGCTGACGGACATCGAGGACTCCCCATGGATACTGTCGGCCTCCTGATGAACGGGTTCGCCGTTGCGGTGGAACCCCAGAACCTGCTGGCCGTGCTGATCGGCGTGATTCTCGGCCAGGTGATCGGCGCGCTGCCGGGCATCGGCCCGTCGCTCGGCATGGCGCTCCTGCTGCCGGTCTCGTTCGGGCTGCCGCCGGTGACGGCGATCGTGCTTCTGTCCGGCATCATGTACGGCGCGATGTACGGCGGCACGCTCACCTCCGTGCTCATCAACGTGCCCGGCGAATCGTCCGGCGTCATGACGACGCTCGAAGGCCACAAGCTCGCGCGCCAGGGCCGCGCCGGCCCGGCGCTCTGCATGTCGGCCATCGGTTCGTTCATCGCCGGTACGGTGACCATCTTCCTGCTGATGTTCATGGCGGTCGCAATCAGCAACTTCGCGCTGAACTTCGCGCCGCCGGAATACTTCCTGCTCGCAGCCCTCGGCATCACCGCGACCGCCAGCATGGGCGAGGGCTCGGCGCTGAAGGCGCTCTTCATGGCCATCATCGGCCTGATGCTCGCGCTCGTCGGCACCGATCCGATGATGGGCACCGAGCGGCTCACCTTCGGGCAGATGAACCTGCTCGACGGCATCGACTTCCTGCCGATCGCCATCGGCGTGTTCGGCGTCGCGGAGATCCTCGCCTCCCTGGAGCGCATGGTCACGCTCGACCCGATCCGCACGCGCGTCCGGGACATGTGGCCGCGCTGGAAGGACTGGGTCGAATGCCGCATGGCGATCTTCCGCGGGACGGCCATCGGCTTCGTGCTGGGCGTCCTGCCGGGCGTCGGCCCGACCGCCTCGACCTTCCTCGCCTATGCCGCGGAGAAGAAGTTCAGCAAGCACCCGGAGAAGTTCGGCAAGGGCGCTCTCGACGCGGTCGCTTCGGTCGAATCCGCGAACAATTCGGCCGTGGTCGGCTCGCTGGTGCCGATGCTCACCCTCGGCATTCCCGGCTCCGGCCTTACCGCCGTGCTGCTGGCCGCCTTCATCCTGCAGGGGATCCGGCCGGGGCCGATGCTAATGACCGACCAGCCGGACCTCGCCTGGGGCCTGATCGCCAGCATGTTCGTCGGCAACCTCATGCTCCTCATCATGAACCTGCCGCTCGCGCCGTTCTTCGCGATGCTGCTCCGCATCCCGTACGTCTACCTCGCGCCGGGCATCATGCTCCTGTCGGTGGTCGGCGCCTACGCGGCGGAGCTGCGGCTCTTCACGGTCGGCATGACGCTGTTCTTCGGCGTGATCGGCTACCTCATGATCAAGGCCAAGCTCCCGCGTGCGCCGCTGATCCTCGGCATCGTGCTCGCGCCCATCATGGAGCAGGCGCTCCGCCAGTCGCTGATGATGTCGCGCGGCAGCCTCGGCATCTTCTTCGATCGGCCGATCGCCCTCACGCTGCTCATCTGCGTGGTGCTGTCGCTGGTGCTGCCCTTCATGGGCGGTGCGGTCCGGAGTGCTTCGCGCTTCTTCCGCCGGGGCGCTGCCGCGGACTCCGCGGCGCTCTGAGGCGCCGCGGCGGCAAGGCTGCACTGGCGGATCGTTCTGTCGGCGGCCGCGACTGGCCCGCATATTGCATCGCGCGTCCCGAGTTGACGGCTAGGGTTCCGGCCGCCGGCCTGCATGGGCCGCGGCGACTGGACCGAGAGCCGTCGCCCGGCCGTTCCGCCGGGTCCACGGAGGGATAAAAGCCCGGGAGGCCTCACCCCGAGGCGGAGGCATGGCGCCGTCCGCCTGAAGCCAGGATGAGGAGTTCAAATGCGATTTCGCCGAACAGCCGCCGCTGCGCTCGCGCTCGCGGCCGCCTTTGCCGTCGCGCCAGCCTCCGCGCAGGAGAAGACCGCCTTCAAGCTCGGCTGGTCGATCTATGTCGGCTGGATGCCCTGGGGCTGGGCAGCCGACAACGGCATCGTCCAGAAGTGGGCCGACAAGTACGGCATCATGATCGAGGTCACCCAGTTCAACGACTACATCGAATCGATCAACCAGTTCACGGCGGCCGATTACGATGCGGTCACCGTCACGAACATGGACGCCCTGTCGATCCCGGCGGCCGGCGGCGTCGACACCTCGGTCGTCATCGTCGGCGATTATTCGAACGGCAACGACATGGTGATCGCGAAGGGCGCGGGCTCGGTGGCGGACCTGAAGGGCGAGCGCATAAACCTCGTCGAGCTCTCCGTCTCGCACTACCTGCTGGCGCGGGCGCTCGAAACCGCCGGCCTGTCGGAGCGCGACGTCACCGTGGTGAACACGTCGGACGCCGACCTCGTCGCCGCATTCGCGACGGCCGACGTCACCACGGTGGTCACCTGGAATCCGCTGGCCTCCGAGATCCTCGCGGGCGGCGGGGGCACGAGCCTGTTCGATTCCTCGCAGATCCCCGGCGAGATCATGGACCTCACCGTCGCGAAGACGGATGTGCTCGCGGCCAACCCCGACTTCGGCAAGGCGCTCGCCGGGATCTGGTACGAGACGATGGCGGTCATGACTGCGGAATCCGCCGAGGGCGAGGCCGCCCGCGAGGCGATGGGAAAGGCCTCCGGTACCGACCGCGACGGTTTCGAGGCCCAGCTCGCGGCGACGAAGCTCTTCGCCACGCCCGAGGCAGGCGTCGCCTTCATCGAGAGCGCGGATCTCTCGACGCAGATGGATACCGTCCGCACGTTCCTGTTCGACAAGGGCCTGCTCGGGCAGGGTGCGCCCTCGCCGGACGTGATCGGGATCGAACTGGCCGACGGCACCGTCCTGGGCGATGCAGGCAACGTGAAGTTCCGCTTCCCCGCGACCTACATGAAGGACGCTGCCGACGGCGCGCTCTGACGGCAGCCGATCTGCCCCGGGC
>JAEZEK010000419.1 GCA_023417735.1 Pseudomonadota bacterium
GGCTGGTGGTGCGCGAGCGGCCACGGATCTCGCCCACCCGCGGGTGCGGCGGGCCGGGGTGACGCCGCACCGCCCACCACGCCGTCACTGCTCGTACCGGCGCGCGACGACCTCCCCCGAGAAGGCGTCGACGACGAGGTGCGGCCCGCCGCCCAGTGCCAGGGGGTCGGCCAGCTCGTAGTCCACGTACCACGCGTCACCCTCGAGTCGAGCGGTCACGGTGTACACGGAGAGGTCGTGGTAGGCCTGCCGGGCCTCCGCCTCGGCGACCGCGCGCGCCTGCTCCTCGCTGATCATGGACCCGAACCTAGACGTCGTCGTCGTGGTCGCCGTCGAGGGGCGCCTGCGGGGGCGTGCCGCCGGACGCACCGGGGAACCCGCGGTCGCCGGCCAGGTGCCGACGTGCCGCACCGACCGACGTGTCGGAGGTGGCGGCGACCGTCGGGAACGCGCCACGGATCAGCAGCGGGATGCCGTTGCGGTTCGCCCACCGCTGGTCGGCCCCGGAGGCGAAGGGTGCGCCCCAGGCCGGGCCCACGTTGGGGTGGGTGTGGAAACCGCCGACCGTCACGGCGTGGTCCGGCGGTTCGGGGTCGTTGAGCGGCAGGCTCGCCTGCGCGCCGGGTGGGACGCGGCTCGTGCTCATGTCACCGGTGACGAGGTCCAGGTACACGAAGCCTCCCTCCTCGTGCACGCCGGGCGTGGGCGGCGCCGGCGGTGGTGAGGTCAGCGCGGCGTTCGACGCCGCCCAGGCCGAGGTGAGCGCCGCCTGGACGTTCGCGTCGGCCAGCATCGCCGCCGGCCCCGGGATCGCCCGGCCCAGCAGCTCGACGCACCTGGCGAAGTCGTCCCAGGCCAGCTCGTCGTGCATGGTCAGCAGGAGCGCCCGGTCGGCGAGCGCGACCGCCGTGTCCGGCGCCGCGACGATCACACGCTTGAGGGCGGCGTAGTCGGCGCCCTCGTCGAGCATCCAGCGCAGCTTGACGGGCAGCGGGAAGCCGAGGTCGGTGACCGCGGTCTCCATCGTCGCGTTGTCGCAGACCCTGCCGAAGAAGTCGAGCCAGCCCGGTGTCCGCAACGCGTCCCGCTCGGCCTGCGGCGCCGCCTGGACCCAGGGGCGGACCGTGGCGTAGGACAGCTCGGCCCGGGTCCAGGTCATCTCGGCGTCCAGCCAGGTCAGCCGTGTCTCCAGGTCGAAGCCGAGGTCGTCGAGCGCGGTGACCATCGTGGTGTTGTCGCAGACCGCGGCGAAGAACTCGAGCCACCCGGTCCGCAACGCGTCCCGCTCGGCCTGCGGCGCCGCCTGGACCCAGGGGCGGACCGTGGCGTACGACAGCTCGGCCCCTGTCCAGGTCATCTCGGCGTCCAGCCAGGTCAGCTTCGTCACCAGGTCGAAGCCGAGGTCGTCGAGCGCGGTGACCATCGTGGCGTTGTCGCAGACGGTGACGAAGAAGTCGCGCCAGCCGTTCTTCAGCGCGTCCCGCTCGGCCTGCGGTGCGGCGACGACGTCGGGTCGGATCTCGTCGTACCCGATCGCCCGGACGAGGACGGCCGCGTCGCGCAACCAGCCGAGCCGCTGCTCGAGGGTCAGCGGGAGCACGCGGACGACCTGCACCATCTCGTCGAAGCTCAGTGCGTCGGCGAGCAGGGCACGGTACGCCGGCACCAGCGCGACGACCGTCCTGTCGGTCGCCGACATGGCGGTGATCAACGCGATCACCTCGTCCTCGGGGACGTTCCACCGCGTGAGCATCTCGCCGAGCGTCACGAGGTCACTCGGCGGGGAAGCCTGCGTCGGGTCCCGGTGCACCCCCGCGGCACAGCGCGCCACGGACCGGTTGCCGACGGCGGTCGGCGCCGCCTGGGCGAGCAGGCGGGCCACCTGGCGGGCCTCGACCTCGGCCGCGTGGTCGACGGCGGCCACCGCCTGCGGGGTGCCGGACGCGCCGGCCTGCTGGACGACGTGCGTGACCTCGTGCGCGATGAGCTCCTGCCCGTCACCCGACGACGGGTCGTAGGCGCCGTCGCTGAAGAAGATGTCGCTGCCGACCGTGAACGCCCGGGCGCCGACGGCCTGGTTGAGCCGGTGCGCCTCGGCGCCTCGGTGCACGCGGACGCCCGTGAGGTCGGCACCCGTCGCCTCGCTCCACGAGCTCCGGAGCCCGACGGGCAGCGTGTCACCGCCACCGCGGGCGCGGTCGATGTCGGAGGCGACGGACCGGTCGAGCGGCCCGCCCTCGCGCGTGGCCGGACCGACGCCGCGCATCACCCGCGCCAGGGCCGCGTTGCTGATCCTCGGGTGGGTCCGCGACATGCGGGTGCCCGGCCCGGCGTCGGACCGTCCTCGGACATGCTGCCGGCGGTGCTCCATGTGACCCCCATCACATCGCCTGGACGATGGTACCCCGAGACGGAGGTCGCTCGATCGAGAGGCTGTGGGAGTCGTCACGCCGGGTGACGTCGACGTGAACATGTGACGACCATCCGGCCACGGGACGCTGGACGGCACCGGCGAGCCGTCGAGCCGCTGGCAGGATCGCCGGACGTGACCTCGCCCTACCTGCGCGGCGACCTCGCCGCACCCCCGCGCACGCTCGTCGACGTGCTCGACGCGACGGTTGCCGCCCACCCCGACGCGACCGCCGTCGACGACGGTCACACCGCGCTGACCTACGCCGCCCTGGCACAGGCCGTGCACGACGGGGCACGGCGGCTGGCCGCCCGCGGCATCGGCCCCGGGGACCGGGTGGGCG
>JAEZEK010000452.1 GCA_023417735.1 Pseudomonadota bacterium
ATCGGAATGCCGCCCACGAGCAGGATCTTGTACCTGATGCGCATGCCGGCGACGCCGGTCCCCCGTCTCCCGGGTGGAAGCATAGCAGATCGCACCGAATCTGCAGTCCCCACCGGCGCCGCGCCCCGGCGGGTCCGTTCCGGAGGCCCTGAAGCGGCGGCGTCCACGGTCCGCACCAGGCGCACGACGCTCACGCGGCCGCCGGAATGCTTGCGGGAATCCGCTTGTGCATCTGCAGGAGCGAGAGCGGACGTCCGGACGCGTTCTCCCAGCGGACCACCCGCTCCACGCAGAAGCCGATCTCGGAATGGAGGTCCGCCATCAGCGGGTGGGCGACGGCCACGACCCGGTTGAAGCCGGACCGGCCGGCATCGACCTCGAGCCACGTCATGAGGCGGCGCGCCACCGCCGCGGCGCCGTCGTCCGGAACGACGAAGAAGCCGAGCGCCACCGCGGAACGCACGGCGTCCGGCCCGAACGGCCGGCTGCCACGCTGCGCGATGAGGGGGTCCGCCCCGGGGCCGGCACTGGGCCGCCATCCGAGCGCGCCAATGACCGCGCCGTTCTCCTCGGCGACGAAGAAGCCGCCGCCGAGCGGGAGGATGTCGGCGGCCAGCGCCGACGCCCGGCCGAAACCGGCGACGCCGTCCGCCGCTTCGCGGGCCAGGAGGCACAGGAGCGAGGCACGGTAAAGGTGATCGGCGAGCGGGAGCTCGCTTTCGCGGCCGCGGCGGATGATGGGCCTCGTCGGGCTGGTGAACGGCATGCGCCTCCCTCTGCGTCTGCGGCCGTCGTCGCGGCTCTTGTCTGTCTGGCCGGCCGTTTCAGTCCCGCATCGCCGGCAGCCGCACCAGCACCGAGGTTGCCGGCTGGGTGCGGTACTCGACCGTGACGGTGCGCGCCGGCTCGGCCGCGGCGCCGAGGCATGCCGCCGAAAGGTTGGGCCAGGTCTCCCCGGGGCAGCCGTCCAGCCGGTCGCCCTTGCGTGCGGGGTCGGCGGCGGCGACGGCCGGACCGGCGGCGGGGGTGGCCGCGCCCTTGAAGGCCGGGTGGCGCGCCTCATGCTTGGGGATCATCATCGCACCCGCCTGCGCCGTGCCGGTCGGCCCGCTCCACGTCCAGGCGACAACGCTGGCCGCGAGCACCGTGCCGGCGGCGGCGAGCTGAATGCTGAGACCGTTCATGTGCGCCTCCCCGAAGCTTTCCGCCTCGTTCGGATCCGGTTTCTAGAGGCGGAGCGTTGCAGGCGTTTTTCGCCAGCCGAGGGATTGCATGCCGAATCGTGGCGATTTGTTTCGCCGGCGCCGCAACGAAGCAATAGAGGGCCGCGCGCGCTCGCGCTGCACAGCCGGACAGCCGTCACCGCTTGACCATTGACGAAGGCCGCCCAATCCCGATCTTGGGGTGGCGTTCGCATGAGCGGAGGTCGAATTGCACACCCGTTCCATTTCGCCGTGGCAGCACGAGCACGTGTTTCTCGGCGCGGACCATGCCCGCAACGAGCGTCGCACCTGGTTGGTCATCGCACTGACGGCCGGCATGATGGTGGGCGAGATTGCGGCCGGCTGGGCGTTCGGCTCGATGGCGCTCCTCGCGGACGGCTTTCACATGGCGACCCATGCCGGGGCGCTCGCCATCGCCGCATTCGCATACCGCTATGCGAGGCGGCACGCCCGCGACGAGCGCTTCGCGTTCGGAACCGGCAAGCTCGGGGAACTGGCCGGGTATTCGAGCGCCATGATCCTCGCCGTGGTCGCCGTGCTCATCGCCTTCGAATCCTTCGTCAGGCTCGGCGCACCCGTCGCGATCCGGTTCGAGGAAGCCATACTCGTCGCGAGCCTTGGCCTGGGCGTGAACCTGGTGAGCGCATGGCTTCTCCACGGAGGCTCTCACGGCCACGGCCACGACCATGACCATTCCGATCACGATCACGGTGCCAGCGCCCGCGCTCACCGTCATGACCATCACGACGACGGCCATGGCCATTCGCATGCGGGCCACCATCACCATGCGCATCACGAAGACCACAATCTCCGATCCGCCTATTTCCACGTCCTGACCGATGCGCTGACCTCGCTGCTCGCCATCGTCGCCCTCCTTGCGGGTCGCTTCTACGGCTGGCTCTGGATGGACCCCGCCATGGGGATCGTCGGGGGCATCGTGATCGCCCGCTGGTCCTGGACGCTCCTGAAGGGCGCCGGATCGGTGCTTCTCGATACCGTCCCCGATCCGCACATCTCCGAGGAGGTCAGGCGGCGCCTGGAGGCCGGCGGAGATCGCGTATCGGACCTGCATGTCTGGCGCGTCGGGCCGGGCCATATTGCGGTCATTGTCGCAATCGTGTCCGATCGCCCGCAGGCGCCGGACCAGTACAAGGCGAAGCTCGCCGGGCTGCCGCAACTCTCCCACGTCACCGTCGAGGTGCAGCCTTGCACGAGCCGGCTGAGTTCGGCTGCGTGAGGCGAAGCCCTCGTGCCGCAGGCCGGACGGATTCGGGAACCGGCTTGAGGGCCATCTTGCGGCGGTGCCGGACGCGGCCGATCCTCGCGCCATGAAGGCAGGCAACAAGACGGCCGGCGTGCGGCTGCGCGTCGTGCTCGAGCCCGACATCGCCATCGGCCCCGGCAAGGCCGACATCCTCGAGGCGATCGGCGAGACCGGCTCAATCGCAGCCGCGGGACGGCGCATGGGGATGAGCTACAAGCGCGCCTGGCTCCTCGTCCAGACGATGAATTCCTGCTTCCGCGAGCCCCTCGTGCAATCGGCGCGCGGCGGCAAGGAGCGCGGCGGCGCCGTCCTGACGGAAACCGGAACGGCAGTGCTTTCGGCTTACCGGCGCATGGAAGCCCTTACCGAACGCGCGATCAGGAGCGAGATGGCTGCCTTGCGCCGCATGCTGCGGCAGCCGCCCGGCACGGCATGACGGTTGCCGGCGAATGTCGGGGCCGATATGTTCGAGCATTCATGTCGATCCATCTTGAACGACTGGACCTGCACAAGCCGACGCGCCGAGAAACCCTCGCCTCCCTCGCCGCCGCCGCTGCGGTCACGCTTGCAGGCGGACGTGCGGCATTCGCGGGCGAGGAGCCGCCGGTCGTCGCGGCTGCGGCCGACCTGCAGTTCGCGCTGGCCGAGATCGCGGACGCGTTCCAATCGAGAACCGGGCTGGCGGTCCGCACGACGTTCGGGTCCTCCGGCAATTTCGCCCGGCAGATCCGTCAGGGAGCCCCGTTCGAACTCTTCCTTTCGGCGGACGAGAGCTACGTCCTCGATCTCGCCCGCGACGGGCTGGCCCGTGACGAGGGGGTCCTCTACGCCCTCGGCCGGATCGTCCTGATCGTCCCGCACGGCTCGCCGCTCGAGCCGGACGGGGCGCTCGACGACCTCGCCGCCGCAGCCGCGGACGGCCGGCTTGGCCGCTTCGCAATCGCCAATCCGGAACACGCGCCCTACGGCCGGCGGGCCGAGGAGGCGCTGAGGCACAAGGGTCTCTGGGAGGCCGTCGCGCCGAAGCTGGTGCTCGGCGAGAATGTCAGCCAGGCTGCGCAGTTCGCGACCTCCAGCAATGCCAGCGGGGGACTCATCGCCTATTCGCTCGCCGTTTCTCCTCAGGTCTCGGCCCGTGGCAGGTTCGCGCTCGTTCCGGCAGAATGGCACTCGCCCCTCCGCCAGCGCATGGCGCGCGTCGGCAGGGCCGGCGAAACGGCGACGCGCTTCTACCGGTTCCTCCAGGAAGAGCCGGCGCGCGCGATCTTCAGGACGTACGGGTTCAGCCTGCCCGGCGAGCCCTGAGCCGAGGGGTGCGCTATGGACTGGGAGGCGCTCTTCCTCTCGCTGCGGCTGGCGGGCCTCACCGTCCTCCTGCTTGTGCCGATCTCGATCGCGCTCGGGCGCGCGCTCGCCTTCCGCGCCTTCGCCGGCAAGGGGCTCGCCGAGGCGCTGATCGCGCTCCCCCTCGTGCTGCCGCCGACGGTCTTCGGCTATTACCTGCTGGTGGCGTTCGGGGCCGCCTCGCCGCTCGGCCGGCTCTGGCAATCGGCCTTCGGAGGGCCGCTGGTCTTCACCTTCGAAGGCCTGCTGATCGCCTCGGTGATCTTCAACCTGCCCTTCGCCGTCCAGCCGATCCAGCGCGGCTTCGAGGCGATTCCGCTCGAGATCCGGGACGCCGCGGCATGCTGCGGGCTGTCGCCGTGGCAGGCGCTGATGCGGATCGAGCTCCCGCTCGCCTGGCCGGGCGTCCTGACGGCCGCCGTCCTGAGCTTTGCGCATACGCTCGGCGAGTTCGGCATCGTGCTCATGGTCGGCGGATCGATCCCGGGCGAGACAAAAACCATTGCCATCGCGATCTATGACCGGGTGCAGGCGTTCGACGACGCCGCGGCCGGCCGGATGTCGGCGCTGCTGCTCGCGATCTCGCTCATGGCGATCGCGCTCACCTACAGCGTCTCGCGGCGGATCGGGCGCCGCTTCTGATGGCGGGTCCGAGAAGCCTCCACGTCGCCCTCCGTCAGTCGGCGCCGATCCCGCTCGATGCGGCCTTCTCCTGCGAGCCGGGGGAGGTGCTCGCCCTCGTCGGCCCGTCCGGGAGCGGCAAGTCCACCATCCTGCGCGCCATTGCCGGGACCTACCGGCCCGCGGACGGCCTGGTGAAGGTGGGGGCTGCGACCTGGTTCGAGGACGCCACGGGAACGCACGTCCCGGCCCACCGGCGCCGGGTCGGGATGGTCTTCCAGAGCTACGCGCTGTTCCCGCACATGACCGCACTCGGCAACGTGACGGCCGGGATGGGCCATCTCCCGCCGGCCGAACGGGACAAGCGCGCACGCGCGCTGCTCGATCTCGTGCATCTCTCCGGCCTGGAGGGGCGCCGGCCGGGCGAGCTGTCGGGTGGCCAGCAGCAGCGCGTGGCGGTCGCGCGCGCTCTCGGGCGCGAGCCGGAGGTCCTGCTGCTCGACGAGCCGTTCTCGGCGGTCGACAAGGCGACCCGCCAGCGCCTCTACCGCGAGATCGCGGAGCTGAGGCGCGTGCTCGACATGCCGGTCGTGCTCGTCACCCACGCCCTCGACGAGGCGACGATGCTCGCGAACCGGATGGTGGTGCTGCACCACGGCCGGACGCTGCAGGCGGGCACGCCGGAGGCGGTGACGAGCCGCCCGGCATCCGCCGAGGTCGCGCGACTGGTCGACATGCGCAACGTGTTCGAAGGCACGGTCCTCGGGCACGATCCCGGGCGCGGTGTCACGA
>JAEZEK010000478.1 GCA_023417735.1 Pseudomonadota bacterium
GCCCTTAGACGCGTGGCTCCCGAAACGCTCGTGGACGACTTTCATGAAGTCGTCGGTCTTGTAGCGTCGTCCGGCAGGCGCACCAGCATGCCCGCCGGAACCTGGCAGTACTCGCCAAACCGCCATCCATTCGCTCGCCGTCGTTAACGGAGAAGAGCGGCACCGGGATTGTGTCGCCGCACAAGTTTCCCGGCGGGCCCGGCGCCTCCGGGCTGCTGATCGTGCGCAGATCGCTGGTCACGACGGCCAGGCCGACGCAACCGGGCGGCGGCACGGTCGTCTTCGTTTCGCCGTGGGGGCACGATTACGTCCAGGATCTCGAATCCCGCGAGGAGGCCGGCACTCCGAACGTCATCGGCGACGTTCGCGCGGCATTGGCATTCATGGTCAAAGAGGCGGTCGGGCAGGACTTCCTGGACCGCCGCCATCAGGAGCTGAACACAAGAGCGCTCCGGGCCTGGCAGGCGAACCCCAATCTCGTCTTGCTCGGCGCCGACAAGCGGAACCGGCTGCCGATCTTTTCCTTCTGCGTGAAGGCGGCTGACAACGAACTCGTGCATCATCAGCTGTTCACGCGGATGCTGAGCGATCATTACGGGGTCCAGGCGCGCGGCGGCTGTGCTTGCGCGGGGCCCTACGCCCACGCCCTGTTGGGGATCGGTCATGACGCATCGGACGCAATGCGGCAGGCCATCCTCGCCGGGCGCGAGCTGGAGAAACCAGGCTGGGTGCGCCTGAACTTCAGCTATCTGCTCGATGACGCCAAAGCCGACCGGATCATTGCGGCAGTGGACGAGCTTGCTCATCGTGCATCGAGCCTTGCCGATGCCTACGACGTCGATCCTGCGACGGCGCGGTTCCGCCCGACAACCGCACAGGGCAGCCCGCGCACAATGCCTTGGCCGATGCGGCCGATCTCGACGCGGCGCTCCAGCAGCTCCCCGCCACCGACTGCCGGGGTGAGGCCTGATCGCGGCCCGGGCTCGACCGGAAGACGCGCTGCCCTGCCGGTGCTCGCGGCGCGCTGATCGGCCGGCCACGCCGGCCACGCCGGACGGCACGGCGACCGACGCCGCCAGCTACACCACTCCGCGGGACACCATCGAGAGTGGCGCTTACGAGCCGACGAGCGCAACCTTTGATCCGCCTCAATGACGGCGACCGATAGGTCCTCCAATCGTTGCGTAGTCCAGCGAAAGGCTCGTTCATGCCGGAATCTCGACAAATCGTCATCATCGGCGGCGGGATCGCCGGCTTGTGCACGGGCGTCTACGCGCAACTCTGCGGTTATCACGCGACGATCCTGGAGCAGCACACGATCCCGGGAGGCCTCGCGACGAGCTGGAGGCGGCACGGTTACACCTTTGAAACGTGCCTGCACTGGTTCTTGGGCTCGGCGCCAGATGGAACGCTGGGCGCACAATGGCGCGAAGTCTTCGATGTCGACAGGCTCCGCTTCGTCTACGCCGAGGTGTATCAGCGCGTCGAGAGCGAAGACGGGCGCTCGCTCGTGCTCTATTCCAACATCGACCGGATGGAGGCGGGGCTTCTGCGCGCCGCACCGGAGGACGCCGAGGAGATCAGGGCGTTCACCGCTGCCATTCGCCGTCTGGCAAGGATCCCCCTCGACGACCTGAACGCCGCCTGGCCGCGGCGGGCCTGGGCGATGCTGCGCCTCATCCGGCAGCTCCCCCTGATGCAGCGTTGGGCGGGCATGAGCGCGGCGGAGTACGGGCAGCGCTTCAAGAACGACTTGCTCCGCGGCTTCTTCACCAACAGCGCGACCGCCGACATGGCCGCCATCGCGCTCGTGCTCATGTTCGCCTGGATGAACGCGCGCAATGCGGGTTACGCCGTCGGCGGCGCCAAGGCGATCATCGATCCCATCGCGGCGCGCTTCCGTGAGCTTGGCGGAACGCTGCGCCTCGCGGCCAAGGTCGATGCCGTTCTGGTCGAGGACGACGTCGCCGTAGGCGTCAAGCTGAGCGACGGCGAAGTCGTCAAGGCCGACTGGGTGATTTCCGGCGCCGATGGCCACGCGGCGATCTACGACATGCTCGGCGGCCGGTATCGAGACGCTGCCATCGACGCCTTCTACCACGGGCAGAAGACATTCCCTTCTTATCTGCAGGTCTCGTTGGGCGTCGCACAGGATCTTTCGCAGGAGCCCGGCTTTCTCGCCCGCATTCTAGCCGAGCCGCTCAAGATCGATCCCGAGACCAGCCTCGACATGGTCGCGTTTCGCATCTTCCACTTCGATCCGACCTTCGCGCCGAAGGGCAAGACGGCAGTCACGTGCTTTCTGCCGACATGGAACACTGCCTACTGGCAGGACTTGCAGCGGAAGGATGGGGCGCTCTACGAGGCGGAGAAGCAGCGCATTGCCGCAGCGGTGATCGAAATCCTCGAGCGCCGTCTGCCGGGCGTGCGGGTAACCATCGAAGTCGTCGACGTCGCGACGCCCGCCAGCGTCGTGCGCTTCACCGGCAACTGGAAGGGGAGCATGGAGGGGTTCCTGCCCACGCCGAGGATTGGCTTCGCACCGCGCCGGCAGACGCTGCCGGGTCTCGATCGCTTTCTCATGGTCGGCCAGTGGGTGCAGCCCGGCGGCGGATTGCCGGCCGGGCTCATGACCGCACGCGCGGCCGTCCGGGCAGTCTGCCGGCGCGACCATGTCGCCTTCCTGCCGCGCGGGGCCCACGATGCCGCATGAGCCGCGCGGCCGGAGGACACAGATGATGACGCGTCGCACTCTTCTGATCGGCGCTGGCGCCGCAGCGATCGCCGGCGCCGGGGTGGCCGGCTTGAGCCTGCGCCAGATGGGCTCCCTGGAAGCGTATGAAGCCTCGGTTGCGGCGAGCCGGGCTGAGCTGTCGGCCAGTCCCGGTCTGCTCGAACTCGTTCGTTATGCAACGCTCGCGGCGAACGGTCACAACACGCAGCCGTGGCGGTTTCGCCTGGGCGAACGGCGTATCGACATTCTTCCGGACCACACACGGCGCACGCCGGTGGTCGATCCCGACGACCATCATCTGTTCGCCAGCCTGGGATGCGCGGTCGAGAACCTGGCGCTCGCCGCGGCGGCGCGGGGCCGTCCGGCGGGAGAGATCGGCTTCGACCCGGCGGAGGACGGCGCCGTGACCCTTGCATTCGGAGACGGCGCGGTGGGGCCGTCCGATCTGTTCGATGCAATCCCCGCACGTCAGTCGACCCGCGCCGATTATGACGGGTCCAGCGTTCCCACGGCTGACCTCCGCATGCTGGAGGCAACGGCGGACGTGCCGGGCGTCGATCTTGTCCTCATCACCGGCCGCGCCGGGATCGATCGGGTGCGCGATCTGGTCGTCGCCGGAAACACGGCCCAGATGACCGACGCCGCCTTCGTGCGCGAACTCAAGTCATGGGTGCGCTTCAACCCGCGCCAGGCGATGGCGGCAGGCGACGGCCTGTTCGGCCCGGCGAGCGGCAATCCATCCCTGCCGGATTGGCTTGGTCCGCGACTCTTCGACCTCGCTTTTCGCGCCGACGCCGAGAACGACAAGTACGCGCGACAGCTTCGCTCCTCGGGAGGCGTAGCGGTGTTCGTTTCCGAGCGCGACGATGAGGAGCATTGGGTTCGCGCGGGCCGCGCCTGCCAGCGCTTCGCCCTGCAAGCGACCGCGCTCGGCCTCAAGCACGCCTTCATCAATCAACCCGTCGAGGTTGCGGACCTGCGTCCCGAGCTGGCGACGCTTGCGGGACTGCCGGGGCGGCGGCCCGACATCGTCATGCGGTTCGGATACGGACCGACGCTGCCCTATTCGCCGCGACGCCCGGTGGCTGCGGTGCTGGCGTAAGCGCGGTCGCCGCCCTTGCCGGAGCGCCGCTAGAGCGGAGCCCCATCGGGTTCGCTAGAGGATAATGGCGGAGGGGGAGGGATTCGAACCCCCGGTACGGTTGCCCGTACAACGGTTTTCGAGACCGCCCGATCGACCACTCCGGCACCCCTCCGCAATGAGAAAGCGCGTGGCACGAGGCAGGCGCTATCTAGCCGCTGGAACCGCATCCGACAAGGGACTTCGCGCACCCGTGCAGGGACTCCGCGAACCCGTCCGAACGGCTTCCGACGCCTGCCCCGATCGGCATTCCGGCCCGGCCTGCTCGGCCGCTCCCCGGCGCCGGCGGCCGGCATCCCACGCCCGCGCCCGCAGCCATCGCGGCCCTGCCCGCCGGGTCTCGCGCGC
>JAEZEK010000074.1 GCA_023417735.1 Pseudomonadota bacterium
ATCCTGCCGCTCGCGCGCGGCCCGGACGGCCGCCTGGGCGTGCGGGCCGGCACCGGCGGCGGCCTGAACGTGACCTTCAACGTGACCACCCGCGACGCCGAGAGCTTCCGCAAGGCGGAAGCCGAACTGACGGCGCTGCTGGCGCGGGCGGTGGCGCGCGGACAGAGGGGGATCTGATGGCCTTCCACGAGGTGCTGTTCCCGATCGCGATCGGCTTCGGCGCGACCGGCGGGCCGGAGCGCCGGACGGACATCGTCCAGCTCGCCTCCGGCCACGAGCAGCGCAACGCGCGCTGGGCGGATTCCCGGCGGCGGTACAATGCGGGCACCGGCGTGCGCTCGCTCGCCGATCTCCACGCGCTCATCGCCTTCTTCGAGGAGCGGCGGGGACGGTTTCACGGCTTCCGGTGGCGCGACCGGGCGGACCGGTCGTCGGCCGTTCCGCCGGCTGCCGTGACGGCGGCGGACCAGGTGCTCGGGACCGGCGACGGCACCACGGCCGCATTCCCGCTCGTGAAGAGCTACGGGATCGGCTTCTCGCCGTACCGGCGGCCGATCGCCAAGCCGGTCGCGGGCACGGTCCGGGTCGCGGTCGCGGGCGTCGAGCGGAGCGAAGGCATCGACTTCACGCTCGAGCCGACCACCGGCATCGTGATGTTCCTGCCGGACGCTCTGCCGGGTGCGGGCGAAGCCGTGACGGCGGGTTTCGCCTTCGACGTGCCGGTGCGGTTCGACACGGACCGGCTCGACATCAATCTCGCCGCCTTCGAGGCCGGCGAGATCCCGAACATACCGATCGTGGAGATCCGGCCGTGAAGACCTTTTCGCCGGCGCTCGCGGCGCATCTCGCCTCGGGCGCGACCACGCTCTGCCAGTGCTGGCGGATCGTCCGGGGAGACGGCGCCGTGCTCGGCTTCACCGATCACGACCGGCCGATCGCGTTCGCGGGGGTCAACCATGAGCCGGCGAGCGGGCTCGACGCGAGCGAGGCCGTCGCCCATGCCGGCCTGCAGGTCGGCGGGCTCGAGGTGGCGGGCGCGCTCACCTCGGACCGCATCAGCGAGGCTGATCTGGAAGCCGGGCTCTACGACGATGCCCGCGTCGAGACCTGGCTCGTGAACTGGGCGGCGCCGGCCGAGCGGCACCTCATGCGGGTGGGCTCGATCGGCGAGGTGCGACGGGAGGACGGGGCGTTCACGGCCGAGATCCGGAGCCTCGCGCACCAGCTCGACCAGCCGCAGGGGCGGCTCTTCCGGTTCACCTGCGACGCCGATCTCGGTGATGCGCGCTGCGGCGTCTCGCTTTCCGACCCCGCCCACTTCGCCTCCGCCACGGTGACGGGCACGGACGGGCGCGGCTGGATCCGGTCGGCGGCGCTCGCCGGACGGACGGACGGGCTGTTCACGGGCGGCCTCGTGACCTTCAGCTCCGGCGCGAATGCGGGGCGGAGGGTCGAGGTCGACCGGCATTCGGCGGAGGGCGCGGCGGGCCTGCTCTCGCTCTGGCTCCCGGCTCCGGCCGCGATCGCGCCCGGCGACGGGTTCACCGTGACGGCCGGCTGCGACAAGAGGTTCGAAACGTGTCGGGACCGGTTCGCCAACGGCGCGAACTTCCGCGGCTTCCCGCACATGCCCGGCAACGACGTCGTGCTTTCCTATGCGGGCGGAGGCTGAGACGTGCGGCGCGCGGAGATCGTGAGGGCGGCGCGGGGCTGGCTCGGCACGCCATACCGGCATCAAGGTTCGCTGAAGGGCGTGGGCTGCGACTGCCTGGGCCTCGTGCGCGGCGTCTGGCGCGAACTGAAGGGCCATGAGGCGGAGACGCCGCCGCCCTACACGCCCGACTGGGCGGAAGCGAGCGGGCGGGAGACGCTCGCCGAGGCGGCAAGGCGCCACATGCACGAGATCGCGCCGGCGGAGGCGCGCGCGGGCGACCTCGTGCTCTTCCGCTGGCGGCCGGGCCTGCCGGCGAAGCATGCGGCGATCCTCGCCGGTCCGGTCCGGATGATCCATGCCCAACAGGGCGCTGCCGTCGCCGAAGTGCCGCTCTCGGACTGGTGGCGGCGCCGGACCGCCTATGCGTTCCGCTTTCCCGACCTGGAGGACTGATGGCGACACTCGTGCTCGGCGCCGCGGGCGCCGCGCTCGGCTCCGTCTTCGGTGGCGTCGGGCTGATGCTCGGCCGCGCGGCCGGCGCCGTCGCTGGTCTGGCGCTCGACCAGGCGCTGTTCGGCTCGTCCAAGCGGGTGGAGGGCGCACGGCTCTCCGACCTGCAGGTGCAGAGCTCGACGGAGGGCGCCGTCCTGCCGCGGCTCTACGGCAAGGCGCGGCTCGCCGGCCAGGTGATCTGGGCGACCGATTTCGAGGAGGAGAGCCAGACCGAGACGGAAGGCGGGAAGGGCGGCGGGTCAACCGTCACCACGACGGAGTACAGCTAGTTCGCGAGCTTCGCCGTCGCGCTCTGCCAAGGGCCGATCACGCGCATCGGGCGGATCTGGGCGGACGGCAAGCTGCTCGACACGTCGGGTCTCCTGTGGCGGACCTACCCGGGCAGCGAGGCGCAGGAGCCGGACTCGTTCATCCTAGCCCGCGAGGGCTCCGCTCCCGCCTATCGCGGCACGGCCTACGTCGTGTTCGAGCGGATGCCGCTCGCCCCCTTCGGCAACCGCATCCCGCAGCTCTCCTTCGAGGTGCAGCGGCGGCTGCCGGGGATCGAGGACCACGTCCGTGCGGTCTGCGTCATCCCGGGCTCGACCGAGTTCGGGTACGAGCCGTTGCCGGTCACGCGCGTGCTCGGGGAAGGACGCTACGCCGCGGAGAACACGAACGCCGAGCGCAACCGCTCCGACTGGTCGGTGTCGCTCGACGAGCTGCAGGCGCTCTGCCCCGCGCTCGAATGGGTGAGCCTGATCGTCGCGTGGTTCGGCAACGATCTGCGCGCGCCGCACTGCACGATCAGGCCGAAGGTCGACGATCCCGACAAGGCGACGCTCGGCGCGACCTGGAGCGCCGCGGGCCTGAGCCGGGCGACCGCCGAGCGGGTCAGCCTCGCGGCGGGACGGCCGGCCTATGGCGGCTCGCCGAGCGATGCGAGCGTGGTCCGCGCGATCCAGGACCTGAAGGCGCGCGGGCTGAAGGTCGCGCTCGTCCCGTTCATCCTGATGGACGTGCCGGCCGGCAACGCGCGCCCGGACCCCTATACCGGCGCGGAGGGGCAGCCGGCCCATCCCTGGCGGGGGCTCATCACGTGCGACCCGGCGCCCGGCGTGCCGGGCACGGCGGACGGGAACCCCTGGACTGCCGACCAGGTGGCCGACTTCCTCGGCGCGGCCGAGCCGGGACATTTCTCGGCCGCAGGCGGCGGGGTGTCGTATTCGGGCCCGGCCGACTGGCGCTACCGGCGCCTGGTGCTGCACTACGCGCATGTCGCCAAGGCGGCCGGGGGCGTCGAGGCGTTCCTGATCGGCTCCGAGATGCGCGGCCTGACGACGGCGCGGTCGGGGCCGGGGATCCATCCCTTCGTCGACGGGCTCCGGATCCTCGCCGGCGACGTCCGGACCGTCCTCGGGGCAGGCCCGGTGCTGACCTACGGCGCGGACTGGAGCGAGTATTTCGGCCACAAGCCGGCGGACGGCAGCGGCGACTTCTTCTTCCATCTCGATCCGCTCTGGGCCGATCCGGAGATCGGCGCGGTCGGCATCGACTGCTACCATCCGCTGACCGACTGGCGGGACGAGGCCGGGCACCGCGACGAGATGCCGGGGCGCTCACCCTACGATCCGGACCATCTCGCCGGCAACGTGCGCGGCGGCGAAGGCTTCGACTGGCACTATGCGAGCGAGCCCGACCGGCGGGCGCAGCTGCGCACCACGATTGCCGACGGCGCGTACGGCAAGCCCTGGACGTTCCGCTACAAGGATCTGGCGGGCTGGTGGTCGAACGAGCACCGCGACAGGCCGGGCGGGATCGAGGCGGCGAGCCCGACGGCCTGGCAGCCGCAGTCGAAGCCGATCTGGCTGACCGAACTCGGCTGCCCGGCGGTGGACAAGGGGGCGAACCAGCCGAACGTCTTCCACGACCCGAAATCGGCGCAGTCGGCGCTGCCCCACTTCTCGTCGGGCGCGCGCGACGACATGGCCCAGCGCGCCTATCTCGACGCCTTCCAGCGCGTGTTCGATCCGGCGCACCCGGACTATCGCGGCGGCAATCCCGTTTCGCCCGTCTATGGCGGGCGCATGATCGACCCGGCGCACATCCATCTCTGGGCGTGGGACGCGAGGCCCTATCCGGCCTTTCCGAGCCTTGCCGAGGTGTGGTCGGACGGCGGCAACTGGCTGGTCGGGCACTGGCTGAACGGCAGGCTCGGCTCGGTGACGCTCGCCGGGCTGATCTCGGCGATCATTGACGACCACGGCTTCACCGCGTTCCGCATCGCCGACGTGCACGGGGTTCTCGGCGGAGCGGTGGTGAACGAGATCGTCTCCGCACGCGGGGCGCTCGACCCGCTGCTCTCCGCTTTCGGGATCGACGCGGCGGATTGCGGCGACGCGATCGTCTTTCGCGGTCGGAAGCGGCCCGCCGACGCGCCCCTCGACCCGGCACTTTTCGTGGAAGGGCCCGACGAGCCGGTGCTCGGGCGGAGCCGTGGCCAGGAGACGGAACTGCCGGCCGAGATCGTGCTGCGGGCGACGGATCCGGACCGCGACTACCATGTCGCCGCGGCCGCTTCCCGGCGGCTCGCCGGCGGCAGCCACCGGACCCTGACGCTCGATCTCAACGCCGTGCTCCACCTTTCGCAGGCCGAGGCGCTCACGGACGCCATGCTCCGCGACATCTGGGCCGGACGGGAGCGTCTCGCCTTCGCGCTCCCGCCGGACCGGCTGGCGCTCGATCCGGGCGATCTCGTCGGCCTTCCCGGCGAGCGGGGGATCGTGTCGCACGTGATCGAGCGGATCGGCGACGGCGTCGCCCGGC
>JAEZEK010000086.1 GCA_023417735.1 Pseudomonadota bacterium
AGCGCCTTTACGCGGGCCTCGCTCCACCCGAGCGGCGGCGCTGCGCTGTTCTCGGCCGCGGGCATCGCCGCGGCGGCGTGCCTGTCGGCCGGCCGCCAGAGGCACTGATCGCCGAGCGGGGGCTACGGCCCCTCGCGGCTCTCCAGGAACAGTTCGACGCGCTCCATCGCCTGCCGGATGTTGGCCTCCGAATTCGCGTAGGATACGCGGATGTAGCCCTCGCCGAACACGCCGAAATCCGGCCCGCCGATGAGCGCGACGCCGGCCTCCTCAAGAAGAGCGGCGGCGAGCGGCTTCGCCCGGAAGCCCGTCCCCGCGACGTTCGGGAAGGCGTAGAACGCGCCTTTCGGCGTGATGCAGCTCACACCTGGCAGCCCGTTGAGGAGCTCCGTCACGAGCTTGCGCCTGCGGTCGAACGCGGCGACCATTTCCGTCACCGCATCCTGCGGCCCGTCGATCGCCGCGATGCCCGCGTACTGCGCCGGCGCATTCACGCAGGACCAGGCGTTCACCGCGAGCTTGCGGATCGGCTCCACCAGGGCGTCCGGCCAGATCGACCAGCCCATGCGCCAGCCGGTCATCGCCCAGGTCTTCGACCAGCCGTTCAAGAGGATGAGGCGGTCCCTGATCTCCTCGAAGCCGAGGAGCGAGACGTGCTCCTCGCCGTCATAGACCATCTGGTCGTAGATCTCGTCGGACAGGATCGCAACGTCCGGCCAGGCGTAGAGCCCGGCGACCAGCCGCTCGATCTCGCCGCGCGGGGTCACCCCGCCGGTAGGGTTCGCGGGCGAGTTTAGGATGATGAGCCGCGTGTCCGGCGTGACGAGGGCGAGCGTCTCCTCCGCGGAGAAGGCGAAGCCGTTCTCCTCCCGGATCGGGATCGGCACCGGCCGCGCGCCGGTGTACTCGATCATGGAGCGGTAGATCGGGAAGCCGGGGTCCGGATAGAGGACGTCGGCGCCCGGCTCGCCGAACATGAGGATCGCCGCGAACATCGTGACCTTGCCGCCCGGCACGATGGCGACGTTGTCCGGCGACACCTCGACGCCGGTCGTCGCCAGCGTCCGCCGCGCGACCGCCTCGCGCAGCGGCAGGATGCCGGTGGCGGGCGTGTAGCCGTGATGGCCGTCGCGGAGCGCCTTCACGGCCGCTTCGACGATGTGGTCCGGCGTGCGGAAGTCCGGCTGCCCGATACCGAGGTTGATGATGTCCCGGCCCGTGGCGGCGAGGGCCTGCGCGCGGGCGAGGACCGCGAAGGCGTTTTCCTCCCCGATCCGGTCGAATGCGGCGATGGTGCGGAGCTGGGTCATGCCGGGATGCGCTTCCGATCCTGCAAAGGGTCCGACTGCGCACGGAGGCGCGCCTGCTGCCCTTCGTCCGGCATAGGACAGACGGTCCCCTCCATTCAAGCGCGCCGGCCGAGCGGCGCTCACGAGAATCCCGCCGCAGGTTCCCGGTGCCGCTTGCGCCGCGCGGCCGTGCGGGGGTAAGCCGCTCGGCACGCCCACCGCGACGGTGAACGGGCCGACTTGGCAGCAGTCTTGCGGCTATGCTGCTAAACCATTGAAAGCAATTGGCAATCTTATTCCGTGACCCTATCCTTCCGATGACGGCCGCTGTTCGGCCGGGGATGATGGGATAGGTGATGAACGACGCCGACTTCCACTGGATCAAGCCGGACGGCCGCGCGGGCTATGGCCTCACGACCGCGAACATCCTCTACTACATGCCCGACCATCCGGACCTGCTGCAGAGCTTCGTCTGGCAGTTCTACGACGTCTGCCCGGACTATCCGCGGCTCGGCAGGTTCCTCGATTACTGGCGCCGCGAGATCGTCGCGGCGATCCATTCCGTGGAGGTCGCCCACGACCGCCTGGTGACGCCGGCGGAGGTCCGGTCGGCCGCCTTCCACGGCCGCCTGAACTGAGTGACGGCGCGGCGCGGGAGCCGGCTCGGAGCGCGCGCCGGGCAAGCCACGCGCGCAGGCGCCGCGTCGCCATGATCCCGCGCTGGCTCGTTTTGGCGGCGGTTGCGGCGACGGCCGCGGCCGGCCTCGCCCTCTGGCAGAAGCGCACGGATCCGGGGCGTCCGCCCGTCTCCATTGCCGGTGAGCCGGAGGAATCCGGCGCGCCGATGCCCGCGGGGGCGGGCGCGGCGCTCTTCGCGGAGAACTGCGCCGCCTGCCATGGCGCGGATGCGTTCGGGACCGATCGGGGCCCCCCGCTCGTCCACAGGATCTACGAGCCATCGCACCATCCCGACGAAGCCTTCCTCGTCGCCATGCTCCTCGGCGTGCGCCAGCATCACTGGAATTTCGGGTCGATGCCGCCGGTCGAAGGCCTGGCCGAGCCCGAGGCGCGGGCCATCCTCGCCCACCTGCGCGCCCTCCAGCGTGCCAACGGCATCCATTAGCGGCCGCTCAGATCAGGCCGAGGCCCCGGAAGCTCGCGTGCCCGTCGCGGCCGACGACGAGATGGTCGTGCACCACGATCCCGAGCGGCTTGGCGACGTCGACGATGCTCTGCGTCATCTGGATGTCGGCGCGCGAAGGCGTCGGGTCGCCCGACGGGTGGTTGTGGACGAGGATGACGGCGGAGGCGGAGAGCTCCAGCGCCCGGCGGACCACCTCGCGCGGATAGACCGGCGTGTGGTCGACCGTCCCGGTCTGCTGCACCTCGTCGGCGATGAGCGCGTTCTTCTTGTCGAGGAAGAGGATGCGGAACTGCTCGCGCTCCTCGTAGGCCATCGCCGTCCGGCAATAGTCGAGGAGCGCCGGCCAGGAGGAAAGCACCGTCCGCTTGCGGACCGTCTCCCTCGCCATCCGCTCCGAGATCGCCTTCATCAGCTTCAGTTCGAGCACGACGCCATCGCCGACGCCCTCGACCTCGCGCAGGCGCTGCGGCGGCGCCGCGAGCACTTCCGCGAGCGTGCCGAAGCGTTTCAGGAGCGCCTTGGCGAGCGGCTTGGTGTCCCTTCGGGGCAGGGCGCGGAACAGCGCCAGCTCCAGCAGCTCGTAATCCGCGAGCGCGGCCGCGCCGCCGTCGCGGAAACGCGCGCGCAGGCGCTCGCGATGGCCGTGGAAATGCGGGAGGTCGGTTCCCGCGTCCTCAAGTCCCGCCATGCGCGGCGCCCTGCGGCATCGGCCCGTAGGGCGGCTTGTGCCGGCCCGCCGGCGACAGGGTGAAGACCTCGACGCCGGTCTCGGTCACGCCGACCATGTGCTCGAACTGGGCGGAGAGCGACCGGTCGCGGGTCACCGCCGTCCAGCCGTCGGAGAGCAGCTTCACGTGCGGCTTGCCGAGATTGATCATCGGCTCGATGGTGAACACCATGCCCGGCTTCAGCACGATGCCTTCGCCCGGGCGGCCGTAATGGAGCACGTTCGGCGCCTCGTGGAACGAGCGCCCGACGCCGTGGCCGCAGAAGTCGCGCACCACCGAGCACCGCTCGGCTTCGGCATAGGTCTGGATCGCGTGGCCGATGTCGCCGAGCCGTGCCCCCGGACGCGCCGCGGCGATCCCGAGCATCAGGCATTCGTACGTGACGTCGATCAGCCGCTCGGCAGCGCGCTTTGCCGTGCCCGCGACGTACATCCGGCTCGAATCGCCGTGCCAGCCGTCCACGACGAAGGTGACGTCGATGTTGAGGATGTCGCCGTCCCGGAGCGGCTTGTCGTTCGGAATGCCGTGGCAGACCACGTGATTGATCGACGTGCAGGTCGAGTGCCGGTAGCCGCGGTAATTGAGCGTCGCCGGGACGATGCCGTTCCGCATCGCGAAATCGAACACGAACGCGTCGATCGCCCGCGTCGTGACGCCCGGCGCGACCAGGTCGGCGAGCTGGTCGAGGCACTCGGCCGCGTAGCGCCCGGCCCGCCGCAGGCCGGCGAAGGCGTCCTCGTCGTAAAGAACGATCGTGTCCCTGGTGCGGGTGATTTCCGCCAGCGAGTCCTGCATGCCGCGTCCGTGCTCCGTTCCGGCGTAAGCTAATGCATCCGCGCCCCGCTTTTAAGAGCCTCGCGCCGTTTTCGCGGCGGCCCGCCGGCCGGGCGGCCCTGCTTGCTTCGGCGCGCCGGCTCGGGCAAGGCAGGCGCGATTCTCCAGGCCGGGCCGAGACCGATGACCGACGCATCCCCCATCAGAGCCGCCGTCCTCGTGATCGGCGACGAGATCCTCTCCGGCCGCACGAAGGACCGCAACACCGGCTTCATCGCCGACACGCTCACCGACATCGGGATCGACCTGGAGGAGGTGCGGATCGTCTCCGACCGGATGGAGGCGATCGTGGAGGCGGTCCGTGCGCTGAGCTCCCGCTACGACTACGTCCTCACCACCGGCGGGATCGGGCCGACCCACGACGACATCACGGCCGACGCGGTGGCCGCCGCCTTCGGCGTGCCGCTCGTCTTCGACGACCGGGCCACGGCCATCCTGAAGGCGCATTACGACCGGCGCGGCGTCGAGATGAACGACGCACGGAGGCGAATGACCCGCATCCCGGAGGGCGCCGACCTCATCCCGAACCCGGTCTCCGCCGCGCCCGGCTTCGTCATCGGCAACGTCTTCGTCATGGCCGGCGTGCAGGCGATCATGCAGGCGATGATGGACGACGTGGTGAGGCGGCTGCCCGCCGCCCGGCCGCTCCTCAGCGAAACCATCGAGGCCGGCCGCGGCGAGGGTGACGTCGCCGCCGCGCTGACGCGCGTCCAGGAGGCGTTTCCGGCGGTGCGGATGGGCTCCTATCCCTATCACGACGGCACGCGCTTCACGACGCGGCTCGTCCTGCGCAGCCGCGACGGCGCCATGCTCGCGACGGCGGCCGGTGCGCTGCGGGCGGCGCTGGCGGAGATCTGAGCGTCGCCGTCGCCGTCGCCGGGTCGCGGCCTGCGGCGACACGGCATCCAGCCCGCCCGGCTTTCGCTGCGGCCCGTCTTGCCCTAGAGCGTCCCGTCCGCGCGGGCGGGCCAGGGAGAACAGCGATGATTCCAGCTTCGGAGAAGGCGTTCCCGGTTTCCTGGGACCAGTTCCACCGGGACGCGCGGGCGCTCGCCTGGCGGCTGGCCGGCGCCGGCCCGTTCCAGGCGATCGTCTGCATCACGCGCGGCGGCCTGGTTCCGGCCGCGATCGTCTGCCGGGAGCTCGAGATCCGCGTCATCGAGACGGTCTGCGTGGCGTCGTACCACGAGTACAGGACGCAAGGGGCGACCGCCGTCCTGAAGGGGATCAGCCCCGATCTGCCGGGAGTCGCGGCGGGCGGGGAGGGGGTCCTCATCATCGACGACCTGGTCGATACCGGCAAGACCGCCTCGATTGTCCGCGAGATGCTGCCGAAGGCCCATTTCGCGACCGTCTACGCCAAGCCGATGGGCCGGCCGCTCGTCGATACCTTCGTCACCGAGGTCTCGCAGGACACCTGGATCTACTTCCCCTGGGACCTCGGCCTCTCGTTCCAGCCCCCGATCTCCGGCAAGCCCGCCTGATGGCGAACCGCAGCGCCGTGCTCGCCCCGGTCAGCCAGTCTTTCGTACTGGCGCCGGCGCCGGTGCAAGCTCTTCCTGTTGCCGGCTCAGCAAGCGCGCCAGACCTGCTGCAATCGTTTGGTCGTCGATCGGCGGACAGGGCTGGCGATCATCTCTCATGAGCTCAAGTAATGCGGCTGCCTCCTCGCGGCGCATGGCCCTTCTCCATGAAATCGGTCTGCGTATTACCCTGTTCTTCAGGCAATGATGGTTAGCCGCAGTGAGTTTCAGTTTCTGGTGAAGAAATTTCGTGATTCTTTTCGCCCTGACGCGGTCGCGGACGGCTTTTGCCGGGGACGGCGTCGTTGCCCGGCCGATTCGGGGTCGCAATTGCGGGCCGAGTCTTGTAACCCCGGGGCCACGATTTGATGCCGAGTCCGGAAGGATTGCGATGTCGCCCGAAGTCCAGCTGCGGCACGGCCAGATCCGGGTGCTGATCGTCGAGGACGACGTGCTCGTGCGCGCCTTCGTGAGCGACGAGCTGCGCGCGGCGGGCTTCCAGGTGATCGAGGCGGCCGACGCCGACGAGGCCTGGTCGTTTCTCGGCGCCGGCTCGCCCGTCGACGTGGTCTTCTCGGACGTCCAGATGCCTGGCTCCATGGACGGGATCGAGCTCGCCCGCCGCGCCTGCCGGCTGCAGCCGGCCATCCGCGTGATCCTCACGTCCGGGCGCGTGCACCCCGGACAGGTGCCCGGGCTCGCCGGTTTCCTGCCGAAGCCTTACCGGCTCGAGCGTCTCGTCGACCTCATCCTGGAAACTCCGGAGCGCGCCGGGCGTTAGCCCGGCATGAACGAAGAAGCCTGCATCCTCATTCTCGAAGCCGACGTGCTCGTCCGCCAGCCGCTCGCTGCCTATCTGCGCGAATGCGGGTACCGCGTGCTGGAGGCGGCGAGCGCCGACGAGGCGCGCGACTTCTCGCGCGCGGCAGCCGCAGCGTCGATCTGCTCCTCGCCAACCCGGCCGGCTTCGGCGCCGCCGGCTTCGCGCTCGCCACCTGGGCGCGCGCCGTCTATCCCGAGGTCGACATCGTGCTGGCGGCTCGGTCGAAAAGGCGGCCGCGACCGCCGGCGATCTCTGCGCGGAAGGCCCGGACAAGGCGGGCGGCCACAGCCACCGGCTGGTGCTCGACCGGATCCGCCGGCTGATGGCAGCCCGCGACCGCAACGGCCACTCGAAATAGCCTGGGAGGTCTTCGCCCCGCCGCGCGCGGGCCACGAGGGGCTGTTGCTGGATCGCCGGATCAAGTCCGGCGATGACGACGGAGAGTGGGGCGGGGGTGTTTCAGAATCGCAACGCCGGCGCTTGAGCGGTCCAACGCTTCGCCTTGCCTTCCGCTGTTGCTCGGCGCCTCCCGTCACCCTGTCGTCATGCCCGGGCTCGACCCG
>JAEZEK010000155.1 GCA_023417735.1 Pseudomonadota bacterium
GAGCAGGCTCGACAGATTGACGTCGCCGGGCGCCTTGACGCGGATGATGCGGATTTCGGGCGGTGCGCTTGCGGCCGCATAGGCCTGACGTTCGCGCGCCATCAGCCAGCGCCACAGCCATCCTGCCATTGGCCGAACGCGCAGTGCCAGCTCCAACGGCGCACGCCGCCAGCCGTACTTGAAGGCGAACACCACGAGCACGATCACGAGGATCTGCAGCAGCGTCGAGACCCACCCGCCGACGAGCAGCCACACCACAGACCAGATCCAGCCGGCAATCGCCGCGAGCAACCAGCCGATCCAGCTCACGAATTCCACGCGTTCGTCTCCCCACCGACCTGACCTCACAGGCCAGCCCCTGAACCCAGGCCGAATGCTTAATGACGTACCGCCCGGAATGCGTATATTGCGCGCTGACCGATAGACCCTGACTTAGTGAAATCCGTGGCCATGCCCCAGTCGACTGCGAAAAGGTCGTCCAACGAAGCCGCGACCGCGCCGATGCGCGCGCTCGATCCGCGCCGCTCGTTCCAGGACCTGATTCTCACGCTGCAGCAATTCTGGGGCGCGCAGGGCTGCGTGGTGCTGCAGCCCTACGACATGGAAGTCGGCGCCGGCACGTTCCACCCGGCGACGACGCTGCGCTCGCTCGGGCCGCGGCCGTGGAACGCGGCCTACGTGCAGCCCTCGCGGCGGCCGACGGACGGCCGCTACGGCGAGAACCCGAACCGCCTGCAGCACTACTACCAGTACCAGGTGATCCTGAAGCCGTCGCCGCCCGACCTCCAGGAGCTCTATCTCGGCTCGCTCCGCGCCATCGGGATCGACCCGAACCTGCACGACATCCGCTTCGTGGAAGACGACTGGGAGAGCCCGACGCTCGGCGCCTGGGGGCTCGGCTGGGAGTGCTGGTGCGACGGCATGGAGGTGTCCCAGTTCACCTATTTCCAGCAGGTTGCCGGCTTCGAATGCGCGCCGGTTTCCGGCGAGCTCACCTACGGCCTGGAGCGCCTGGCGATGTACGTCCAGGGCGTCGACAACGTCTACGACCTCAACTTCAACGGCCGCGACGGCGCGGAGCGCGTGAGCTACGGCGACGTCTTCCTGCAGGCCGAGCAGGAATACTCGCGGTTCAATTTCGAGCACGCCGACACCGACCTGCTCTTCCGCCATTTCGAGGATGCCGAGCGCGAATGCAACGCGCTCCTCGCCGCGGGCGATGCCGAGGAGCGGCATCGGCTCGCGCTGCCCGCCTACGACCAGTGCATCAAGGCGAGCCACGTCTTCAACCTGCTCGACGCCCGCGGCGTGATCTCCGTCACCGAGCGGCAGAGCTACATCCTGCGGGTCAGGGCCCTGGCGCGCGCCTGCGGCGCGGCCTGGCTGAAGACGGCGGGCGGCGGGGCGTAGCGGCCGCCGCCCTATTGCCTGGAGCGCGCGGCGGCGCGTCGGGCGGCGAGATGGAGCGGCCGCGGGCATTCCGGGCCGCCAGGGGGAGTTCGGCCATGTGGGTGATCCTTGCGGTCGCGGCGGCGCTCGTCGCCTACGGCATCTATCTCTACAACCGGCTCGTCGCGACGCGGCAGATGGCGGAGGAGGCGTGGAGCGGCATCGACGTGCAGCTGAAGCGCCGCGCCGACCTCATCCCCAATCTCGTCGAGACGGTGAAGGGCTACCTCACTCACGAGCGCGGCGTCCTCGAGCGGGTGACGGAACTGCGCAACGCCGCAGCGGCGATCCCGCGCGGCGACGTGCAGGCGCGGGCGCAGGCCGAAACGCTGCTTTCCGGGGCGCTCGGCCGGCTCCTCGCCGTCGCCGAGGCCTATCCGGACCTCAAGGCCAGCGCCAATTTCCTGCAGCTCCAGGGCGAGCTCTCGGGCATCGAGGGCGACATCCAGATGGCGCGGCGCTACTACAACGGCGCGGTGCGGAACCTGAACACGATGATCGAGACGGTGCCGAGCAACATCGTCGCGAACGCCTTCGGCTTCGCCAAGCGCGAATATTTCGAGATCGAGAACGCGGCCGACCGCGCCGTGCCGACCGTCGCCTTCTGACCGGGGCACGGGCCTTGCGCGCCTTTGCCAAATTACTGATTCCACTCGTCTTTCTCCTCGCGGCCGGGAGCCCCCGGGCGGCCGAGCAGATCGAGCGGTTCGACAGCCGGATCGAGATCGCGGCGGACGGGGTGCTGAGGGTGACGGAGACGATCCGGGTGCGGGCGGAGGGCAGGGACATCCGCCGCGGCATCTACCGCGATTTCCCGCTCGCCTTCGAGGACGCGGAAGGCCGACGGCGGGAAGTCACGTTCGATATCATCTCCGTCCGGCGCGACAACGGCCCAGAAGAATACCGCACCGAACGCAGAGGCGACGTCATCCGCATCTATGCCGGCCGAAGCGACGTCCTGCTCGAACCGGGGGAACATACCTACGTCTTCAGCTACACGACTGGACGCCAGATGCGCTGGCCGGACGGCAAGCCAGAGCTCTACTGGAACGTCACCGGGAACTTCTGGTCATTCCCGATCCTGAAGGCGGCGGTGAGGGTGGTCGCGCCGGCGGCGCCGACGCGCTGGACCGCCTATACCGGGCCGCTCCGCGCGCGCGGCGGCGCATTCGCCGGCGCAGTCGCCGTCGACGGCGCATTGTCGGTGGAGACCACCCGCCGGCTCGGCCCGGGCGAGGGGCTCACCATCGTCGCCGAATACCCGGAAGGCACGG
>JAEZEK010000213.1 GCA_023417735.1 Pseudomonadota bacterium
GTCCTGCCCGGCGTCGGCGCCTTCGCCGATTGCCGCGCCGGCCTCGACGCTGTCGCCGGCATGGTCGAGGTGCTCGAGGAGCGCGTCATCCGTGGCGGCGCGCCGTTCCTCGGCATCTGCGTCGGCATGCAGCTGATGGCAACCGAAGGCCGCGAGAAGACGACCACCGCCGGCCTCGGCTGGATCCCCGGTGCGGTGGTGCCCCTGGCGCCCGCCGGCGGCCTCAAGGTGCCGCACATGGGCTGGAACACGCTGAGCCTCGCGCAGCCGCACAAGCTGCTCGCCGGCATTCCCAACGGCCCGGATGGGCTGCACGCCTATTTCGTCCACTCCTATCACCTCGTGCCGGACGACCGCTCGATGCTGATCGCCACCGCCGATTACGGTCAGCCGGTGACCGCCATCGTCGGCCGCGACAACCTGCTCGGCACCCAGTTCCATCCCGAAAAGAGCCAGGCCCTCGGCCTGACCCTGATCGGCAATTTCCTCGAGTGGGCGCCGTGATCCTGTTTCCTGCCATCGATCTGAAGGACGGCCAGTGCGTCCGGCTGAGGCTGGGCGACATGGACCAGGCGACGGTGTTCAACGACAGCCCGGCGGCGCAGGCCAAGGCCTTCGAGGACCAGGGCTTCGCGTACCTGCACGTCGTCGATCTCAACGGCGCCTTCGCCGGCGAGAGCGTCAACGGCGCCGCCGTCGATGCCATCCTCGGCGCGGTTCGCATGCCGGTGCAGCTGGGGGGGGGTATCCGCTCGCTCGCCCATATCGAGAACTGGCTGGGCCGCGGCATCTCCCGCGTCATCCTCGGCACCGTCGCCGTGCGCGACCCGGCGCTGGTCCGCGAGGCCGCCCGGAAATTCCCCGGCAAGGTGGCCGTCGGCATCGACGCGCGCGGCGGCAAGGTGGCGGTCGAGGGCTGGGCCGAGACCTCGGAGCTGAGCGCCGAGGAACTGGCGAAGCGCTTCGAGGGCGCGGGCGTCGCCGCCATCGTCTACACCGACATCGACCGCGACGGCGTGCTTGCCGGCATCAACTGGGACGCCACCCTCGCACTGGCGCGCGCCGTCTCCATTCCGGTGATCGCCTCGGGCGGGCTCGCCTCGCTCGACGACATCGCGAGACTCGCGTCTGACGACGCGCAGGTGCTCGAAGGCGCGATCTCCGGCCGGGCGCTCTATGACGGCCGCATCGACGCCGCGGAAGCGCTCGCCATTCTCGCCGCGGCGGCCGGCGAGGCGCCCCGCTCCGTCCCGTCCTGACCGGGCGCGGCGGCGGCGCAAACACTTCGTTCAGCATTCCTGCATATTCTCGCTTGCGGAATTCCGGGCGAGGATCGGATGCGCGCCTCTCGAGGCGACCTTCTCTTGGCGGCGGGCCTGGTGGCGAGCCTGATCGTCGCGGTGACCGCGGCCGTGACCGTGACCGCCTACACGATCGATCGCCTGCTCGCACAGGACGCGCGCGCGGAGGGCGAATCCTGGGCCCGGTACCTCGCCGACAACGTGCAGGATCTGGCGGCGATCGCGGCCGGCTCGACCCCTTCGCCCGAGAGCGCGAGCTTCTTCGAGAAGGCGCGCAACGTCGGAGACGTCTTCCTCTACAAGATCTTCGACGCCGAAGGGCAGCTCCGGCTCGCCTCCGACCGGCTCGACGAGACCGGCGCGGCCACGGAGGCCATCCCGAACCACACCCCCATCGCGGCCGCCGCCGTGCTGAACGGCGAGCCGGTCATCGAGGCGAAGGCGGGGACGCCGCCGAACCGTCCCCGCTACTACGCGGAAGCCTATGTCCCGGTGCTGCAGGCGGGGCGAACGCTCGGCATTGTCGAGGTCTATGTCGACCAGTCCGCCAAGCGCGCCGCCTTCCGCGCCGACCTCGCCTCCGCCGCCTTCGCCCTGTCGGCCATCGTCGCGGCCGCCTTCGGCCTGCCGGCGTTCGGGCTCTACTGGCGCACGCGGGAGAAACGGCAGTCGGACGAGCGGGCCGAGTTCCTCGCCCACCACGATCCCCTCACCGGCCTTTCCAACCGGGCAACCTTCGTCGCGCAGCTGGAGGCGGCGCTCGCCGGCTCCGTGCGCGTCGCGGTCCACTGCCTCGACCTCAACCGCTTCAAGGAGGTGAACGACGGCGTCGGCCATGTCGTCGGCGACGAGCTCCTCAGGTCCGTCGCAGAGCGGATCCGCGGACTGGCCGGCCCGGACGACATCGTCGCGCGGCTCGACGGCGACGAGTTCGCGATCGCGTCGGTGGAAGCCCGCGCCGGCGCGCCGGGCCCGTTCGCGCAGCGGCTCGTCTCGACCTTGTCCGAGCCGTACTTCCTCTTCGACCAGAGGATCGACGTTTCGCTCTGCGCCGGGACGGCGGTCTCGCCGCAGGACGGTGCGGACGCGGCCACGCTGATGAAGAACGCGGACATCGCCCTCCGGCACGCCAAGGCGGAGGGACGGCGCGCGCACCACCTCTTCCGTCCGGAGATGGATGCGGAGCTCCAGGCGCGACGCCAGCTCGAGCTGACGCTGAAGCGAGCGCTGCACCAGGACGGCTTCGAGCTGCACTTCCAGCCGTTCCACCGGGCGAGCGACCACGGCCTCGCCGGCTTCGAGGCCCTGCTCCGGCTGCCGCGGCGCGACGGCAGCCATATTCCGCCCGACGTGTTCGTCCCGGTGGCGGAGCGGATGGGGCTGATCGGCGCGATCGGCGCCTGGGTGCTCACCCGCGCATGCGAGGTCGCCGCGCGCTGGCCGCAGCATCTCACGGTGGCGATCAACCTGTCGCCGATGCAGTTCCACGACGGCCGGCTCGGCGAGCGGGTGCGCGAGGCGCTCGCCCTGAGCGGCCTGCCGGCGCACCGGCTCGAGCTCGAGATCACCGAGGGCCTTCTCCTCAGCGACAGCGCCGCCGTCCTGTCGCAGCTCGCCGACGTGAAGGCGCTCGGGGTGCGGATCGCCATGGACGATTTCGGCACCGGCTATTCGAGCCTCAGCTATCTGTGGAAGTTCCCGTTCGACAAGCTGAAGATCGACCAGTCCTTCGTGCGCGCGCTGGGCGTCGACCAACATGTCTCCTCGGTCGTGGAGGCGATCGTTGCCCTCGGGCGCTCGCTGCACATGACGATCACCGCCGAAGGGGTGGAGACGGAGGGCCAGCGCGAGTGCCTCCGCAGGCTCGGCTGCGACCTGCTGCAGGGCTACTTCCTCGGCCGCCCGGCCTCGATCCTCGACCTGCCGGGCCTCATCCTGACCGATTTCCGGGCGATGGCGCTCCGGCAACGGCCCGCCCAGGACGCCGGCGCGGCCGCCGCCTCGGGCTGAGGGTGGGCGCGGCGGGGGCGTCCGCGATCTTCCGGCCTATATCGAGGGCACCAACAGGAAAGCGGCGTGCAGGGCCGCGATCCACGACGATCCGGGGCATGGATCAGAGCCTTCGTGCCGCCCGCACCGGCACAAACGAGCACGCCATCCCCGGCTTGCGATCCAAACGTGCCGAGCCTCTCAACGAAGCCGAGCGGATCAGGGACCAACTGGCAGAGATCAAGAACGACGTGGGGGGCAATCGACCGCTCTCTTGCCGTGCTGGGCTGCACGGGCGATCTGGACACCGCATGCCCCACCAGAAGCAGAAAGTGATCTTCGGACGTGGCGAACTTGCCTAGGCAATCTACGGCGAGCCGAGCCGCCAGTCTCAAGCCGGGACATTGCCCGCGAAATCATCACCAGGCGCGGCGAGGACGCCCGCGACCGGCGCTACCTGTCCGATCTGACGAAGCGCGTCAGCAAGGGCTATCAAGGCCATGCGGGAGGAAGCGAACGTGCGGAGCATCCCGGACTCGAAGGGGAAGGTCAGGTGAGAGGGGCGGGGATAGTGGATCCGAGACGTGCTAAGCTAGGTTCTGGCGTATAGCGCGTCGACGTTCGCTGAAAATCGCGTATTGCTTCTCGGCGTGCCTATCCGCCGCATCGCGTTTTACTGAGCCAAGATGCGTTAGGAGTGGCCGTCCATTGAACCTGATAAATTCATCCATCTTTCTATCGGCTTCTGCCATCGTCACAAGGCGGCCCCGATCCACCTGATCCTCAAAATAGTCGAGGAGCATGGTCGTAAATCGATTCTTCTCTTTTATTTCAGCTTGACCAAGGTAGTTGTTGGCAATGGAAACGTCAGATTTTCGTATATTATCATGCTGCCAGCATGTCAGGCCCATATTTTCTTTATTGCAATCGGAGCGGGACTTGATCAACTCAGGTCCAGTCATTCCGGTAACCGCCCACAGAAGCTTGTTCTGCATTCCTGCATAAAAATTACGCCATTCCTCAGAGTGTGGATTGTAGTCTTGGCACATAGCGCAGATGCTACGAACCTCACGATAGAGGTTTGCCTCCGATGCGCGGATATCGCGGATCGTCTCTTTCAGCTCTGAGAAATGGTCGCGCTCCTGTGGGCGCTTCAAACGATCAGCGTCGATCGACCATCCCTTCAACAGGATCTCCTTTAGTCGCTCGGTGGCCCAGATCCGGAACTGTGTGGCTTGCTTGGAGCTGACTCGGTACCCTACCGAGATTATCACGTCCAGGTTGTAGAGAGAAGAAGGGCGACCTGAGGTTGTTTGCGCTTTTTGCAAAGAAGTAGCCTCGTCCAGTTCTCCCTCGTCAAAAACGTTCGCGATATGGCGCGAGATGGTGGACACGTCCCGTCCGAACAGCTCGCCAATTTGCGCTTGGGTCATCCACAGCGTTTCGCCTTCGTAGCGGATGTCAATGCGGATGCCTCGCTCGGTTCCGTAAACGAGGAGCCGGTCCTGCGTGTGGTCCCCTTCGGCTCTGGCGGCATCGCTGACGCGGCCAAGCTGCGCTCCAACATCTCGCGTCCGTGGCATCGCCCGTCCCCTACTGAGATTCGCGCCTTACGATAGCAGAGGAGAATGCAGGAGTCCCTCGAGCAGCCATGCTAAGGCCTGCATATGTTCGTGAAATGTCTACGCGGTTCGCCGCCAATGGCCGGCCCACTATCAGCTGACGGACGAGCCGAGCGACAGCCCCGCGTTCGCCGCGGCAGTGCGCCGTTGTCCAGCCGACGGAAGTCCTCTTTCCACGCCGCTTCGTCCGCATACTGATAGAGGTAGTGGGCCAACCCGCGGTGGTGCTGGCCGTCCACCATGCGGCGGAGCCGGCTGGAATAGCTTTCGCCCTGATCCCTCTGCACGAGCCGTTCAGGCTGTACGCGTAAAGTCGCGTTTTTCGGTTTGGCCGGGCCGGCCGAAGGGTCTATTGAGCGCGCAGGAAGAACCCTCCCTATGCTCAAAGCCCGCGTCATCCCCTGCCTCGACGTCAAGGACGGCCG
>JAEZEK010000273.1 GCA_023417735.1 Pseudomonadota bacterium
AGCAGCGGCCCGGGCTGGATGCCGTACATGATGAAGGCGGCGAGCAGGATCGCCGCAGTGCCCGAGCCGGGCACGCCGAGCGTGAGGAGCGGCACGAGCGAGCCGGCCGTCGCCGCGTTGTTGGCGGCCTCCGGCGCGGCGAGGCCCGCCACGGCGCCGTGGCCGAAGCGCTCCGGTTGGCGCGACACCTTGCGCTCGCAATCATAGGCGAGCACCGTCGCGATTGTGCCGCCGGTACCGGGGAGGACGCCGATCAGGAACCCGATCACGCTGCCGCGGCCGATCGCGCCGCGCGCCTGGCGCCATTCGTCGGCGGTGAACCAGAGCCGCCCCTTGATGCGCACGGCCGTGGCCGCGCCCTGGAACCACAGCTCCACGTTCCGGAGCACCTCGGCGATCGCGAAGAGGCCGACGATCACGACCAGGAAGCTGATGCCGTTCTGAAATTCCGGCACGCCCAGCGTGTAGCGGAAGGTCATCGTCTGCATGTCGACGCCGACCGTCGCGATCATCAGGCCGAAGGTCGCGGAAAGCAGGCCCTTGAAGACGGAGCGGCCGGTGAAGCCGGCGACTGCGGTCAGCGCGAACAGCATGAGCATGAAGTATTCGGCCGGGCCGAAGCGCAGCGCGAAGATGCTGAGGGGGATGGCGAGCGCGCTGAGGGCGATCACGCCGATCGTGCCCGCGCAGAAGGAGGCGATCGCGGCGATCGCGAGCGCGGCGCCGCCGCGGCCGTTCCGCGCCATCGGATAGCCGTCCATGGTCGTCATCGCGGTGGAGGCGGTGCCCGGCGTGTTGAGCAGGATGGCGGAGCCCGCGCCGCCGAACATCGCTCCGTAATAGATGCCGGACAGCATGATCAGCGCGGGGAGCGCGTCCATCCCGAACGTCACCGGAAGGAGCAGCGCGATGGTCGTCGACGCGCCGATCCCGGGCATCATCCCGAAGACCGTGCCGAGCAGCGCGCCGATGAAGAGGAACCAGAGGTTGGCCGGCTGGGCGGCGACGACGAAGCCGTGGGCAACCTGGGCGAGGATGTCCATCGCCGCCCCTCAGAAGTGCAGGATGCCGCGCGCGGGCGGCGTGCCGAGGACGGTCGTGAAGACGATGTTGAGCGCGAGCGGAAAGGCGATCGCGATCGTCAGGTTCAGAACGGGGCGGCCCCTGTTGAAGAAGGACAGGAACGTGAAGAGGAAGAGGACCGTGGAGACCAGGAAGCCGAGCGGCTGGTAGAGCACGTAATAGAGGAACAGGCCGGCCGCGACGGCGCCGATCGCCAGTGCATGGCTCTTCTGCGGCGTATCGCTGCCCGTCCGGGGAGGCGGCGCCGACCGCGCGCGCACCACCGTCTGGGTGAGCAGGCCGAGTGCGAACAGCACCATCGCGATGCCGATCAAGCTCGGGAAAGCCTTCGGGCCGAGCGGGTCGACGCCGATCCGGGTGGGCAGCCGGAAGGTCGCGACGAGGTAGAGCGCACCGAGAGCGAGCGCCACGACCGCGAGTGTGATGTCCTTGACCTGTTGACCCAAACTTCGCCTCCCCCAGCGATGAGTCGTTGCGGTTCCCGCTCGTCTAGGCGGCGTCCTCCCGAACGGCGACCGCCTGGATCTCCAGCATGGCTTCCGGGCGGGCGAAGCCCGTGACGGTGATCAGGGCGGAGGCCGGAAAGCCGTCCGGGAAGTAGGACTTGCGGATCTCAACGAACCGGTCTCCGTGGCGCGCATCGGCGATGAAGACGGTCATCGTGACGATGTCCCGCAGAGAACTGCCGAGCTCCTTCAAGGTCCGCTCGATGGCGCGGAAGATCGCGTGCGCCTGGCCGTCGAAGTCGCCGCCGAGCGGTCTGCCCTCCTCGTCAGCGGTGACGGTCTGGCCGGCGAGCCAGATCGTGCGGCCCGGCCCGGTCACCACGGCGCGCGAATAGGCCCGCTGCTGCTGCCTCTCGCCGGTCAGATACTGGGGCATGGTGCATCCTCCGTAGCGGGGCGATCATTCCGGCCCGGCCGGGGCGCTTCTGCCCGCCGCCCGACGACGAGCACGGCGGCATCCCTCCGGCGGGATTCGGCTGTTGCGGACATGAGCTCCCCATGCTCGTCGCTCGACCGGCCGCCCGTTCCGTGTCCCCCAGAACCTGCCGCGCCAGATCATGTCTTATACAAGAGTGCATAGGTGAAGACCTAGTGTCCAGCCTCCATTTTCATCTTGTCATACACGTCTTTGCAGCGGCAACACGGGAGCTGCTCGACTGCCTCCGAAAATCCGGCAATGCTTTGAAGGGGTTCGGCGGAAAGTGCAGCCTTCGCCGGCAAAACGCGGCATGCCTGCTTGACTCTTATATAAGAGCACATAGGCTCACTGCACCGCGGCCTTTAGGGGGCTCTGGCGTTCGGCCGCGCGGGCGCATGCCCACCAACCGGGTGAAGGAGGAGAGGCAGATGGCAGTACGAAGGGTTCTACTCGCAGGCCTGCTCGCGGCGAGCGTCGCGGCGCCGGCGGCCGCCCAGGAGTTCAAGAAGGAGAACTTCAACTACAGCGAATTCGCCAAGGGCGCGTTCTCGGAAGCCGTCACGGTCACCGGCCCCGCGAAGTTCATCTATCTCGCCGGCATCGGGTCCGAGGATCCGGATTCCGGCGACGTGCTCCACAAGGACGATTTCCTGGAGCAGTGCCGGATGGCGTGGGGCAAGGTGAAGAAGGCGCTCGAGGCGAACGGGGCGACGGTCTCCGACATCGTGAAGGCGACGAGCTACCTGACCGACGTGCGCTATCGCGAGGAGATGCGCACCTGCCGGAAGGAGACCTTCGGCGATGGTCCGCTGCCGCCCCACACCTTCCTGAACGTGGTCCAGCTCGCCCGGCCCGGCATGATGTTCGAGGTCGACGTCGTGGCCGCCGTCGCCGCCGACTAGGCGCGAACCGTTCCGCGCCGGCACCGGCCCCCGACCTGTCTCTTTTACACATCAGACGCTGCCGACGAATT
>JAEZEK010000302.1 GCA_023417735.1 Pseudomonadota bacterium
CGGCGCGGGTGGAATGGAGGGCCCGGATCTCGGGAAGCGTGGGGATGTCGACGTAAAGCATTCAGGAAACTCCAGTTTCTGAGGCGCGCTCCGGGGCGGCCGTTCGCGTGCGCGGCGCGCGGGAAGTGCGCCTGATTGAGCCCGTATGCGCATCGACGTTGCCGACGGTGCGATCGCCTTCGATCGGCAGGTGGGCGACGCGCCTCGGGAATCAGGCGGGACGATCGTTCGTCTGATGGCCAGGACCTTTGCTGGATCGGCCGAATGCCGGCCGCTCCACGATGAAGACGCGTGGCAACACCTAGGATGATATGGTGTCCGTTGAAACCGAATTCGTCCCCAAGGGCGCGCCCCGGGAGATCCGCGCGGCGCCCGAGGCACGGGTTCCAGAGTGTCCCCGAGCGGCAACCACCTTGGAGTCCGACGCGATGACCTCCGCGACGCCACGGCCGGCCACGGAAGACGACGTGCCGGCGCTCGCCCGCCTGTGGCACGAGGGCTGGCAGGACGCGCATGCCGGGCTCGTGCCCGCCGAGCTCGCCCGGGAGCGCACTTTGGAGAGTTTCGGCGAACGCCTCGCGCGCGGCCTCCCGAACGTCCGCGCCATCGGCCCGGCGGGGGATCCGGACGGCTTCTCATACATCGCGGCCGACCAGCTCGACCAGTTCTACGTCCACCGCCGCGCGCGAGGCTCCGGCGTGGCGGCGCCTCTCCTGGCCGACGCCGAGCGAAGGCTTGCCGCTTCGGGCGTCGCGGTCGCGTGGCTCGCCTGCGCGATCGGCAACGACCGGGCAGCCCGCTTCTACGAGAAATCGGGCTGGACCCGCGCCGGGACCGTCACGATCGCGCTCGAGACATCGAACGGCCGCTGCCCCCTCGAGGTCTGGCGCTACGAGAAGGCCCTCGGCGGCCGCTGACGGCCGGCGGGGAGCGCCCCGCCCGGCTCAGATGACCCGGCTGTCGTAGGCCCAGTGCAGGAGCGCCTGGCGCTGGCGCGGGCGGCACATCGGGTCGCCCGGCTCGCAATGCTTGCGCACCTGGGAGACATGCCGCTTCATCGCCTTCCAGCGCCCGATCTGGCGCGCGTCCTCGACGGCCATGCGCCGGCCCATGTAGTAGCGGCAGTACCACTGGAACCAGCCGCGCGGGTCGTCGGGATGGATCCAGCCCTTGTCCCGCCATTCCGACAGAGGCTGGCTGGCGTCGACGCCGAAATAGTTGAGCGTGCAGTCGCGGCCGGACGGCGCGAGCTTCGCGCGCGCGAACCAGCTCGCCGGGAACTCGCCGCGGCAATCGGTCATGTACCTGCCGCAGAAGACGCCGAGCGCGAGCATCTCCTTCGGCGTCAGCTCGGGCCGGAAAGCCGGGTCGAAATCGCGGCCGGCGGGCGCGACGAGCTCGTAGGCATAGCCCTCCTGCATCCGGTCGTTCACGGTCACGACGCGACGGTCCATCCGGCCTCCCTGCAGTTCGCTGCCGGGCTCCGCGCCCCCGGCGCCCGACTGGATGCGTGCCCGGGCGCCAACCCGTCGCCGAGGCGTTCGAGCGCGCCGGCCGCGAACCTCCGTCCGTGGACACTCCCTCGCCCGCCAAGATAGGCAGTTTCCCGCAACGGGCCAGCGGCCCGGGGGCATCCCGGAAGGCATGCGCGACAACAGTTGCGCCGGCCCGGGCGAGCGGCTATATGCGGCGTCGCAACGCTCCCTTCGTCTAGCGGTCCAGGACGCCGCCCTCTCACGGCGGAAACAGGGGTTCGAGTCCCCTAGGGAGCGCCAGCCTTCTCCGAACCGTCCGCACCGTCCCCGCAGCGCAGCATGAGCGCGGCGAAAGGGCCGGTTCGGCTGCGGCGCGGCGCGCATGGGCAGTTCTCGGCATCCCTCCTCCCTCACCCCGGCTCCAGGCCGAGCCCCGCGAGCACGTTGCGAAGCGGCGGCGGCGGGCGGGTGCCGCTGGTGAAGACGGCCCTGCCCGGCGGCGGCGTGTCCGGCGCGGCTCCGAGTATGCCGGCCTCCCGGAGCACCGTCTCGAGCCGCCGCGCGATCGCCGGGGCGGGATCGATCCATGCGACCGGCCACGGCGCGACTCGCTCGAACACGTCCCGCAGGAACGGGTAGTGCGTGCAGGCGAGCACGATCGTGTCGGTGCGCCTGCCGCCGAGCTCCACGAAGCAGGGCGCGATCTGCTGCAGCACGGCGCCCTCCTCGATCCGCTCGCCGCGCAGGTGCGCCTCCGCGAGCGTCGCCAGGTCGGGCGCCCCGACGAGGCGGACGTGGCAGCCGCCCGCGAAGGCCCGGATCAGGTCGCGCGTGTAGTCGCGCCGCATCGTTCCGGGCGTGGCGAGGACGGCGATGACGCCGCTTTCCGTCCGCTCCGCCGCCGGCTTGATCGCGGGCACCGTGCCGACGAAGGGGATCGCGAAGGCCGACCGGAGCGGCGGCAGGACGAGCGTCGACGCGGTGTTGCAGGCGATCACCACGGCGGCCGGATCGCGCGCCGCGATCAGCCGGTGCATCAGGCCGACGATGTGCGCGACGAGCGCGCCCTCCTCCCAGTCGCCATAGGGAAAGGCCGCATCGTCGGCGACGTAGACGAGGGGAAGGGCCGGAAGCCGCTCGCGGATCGCCCGGAGCACCGACAGCCCGCCGATGCCGGAATCGAAGACGAGGACCGGCCGCGCCTCATTCATTCCCGCCCGCCCGCCGACGCTTCTCGTGCCGCCGCTCCAGCGCGGCCACCACGCCGCGCAGGACCTTGATCTCCGGCTCGGTGAAGCCGGCGCGCTGCAGGATCGCCCGCAGGTTCGCCACCATGGCCGGCCGCTTGTCCTCGCTGCGGAAATAGGCGGCCTCGTCGAGGGCCTGCTCGAGATGCTCCATCAGGCCGACGAGCTGCGCCTTGGGCGCCGGCGTCGCATCGAAGGCGGGCACGGCGCCGCGCGTCGGCAGGGCGCCGGCCTCTAGGCCCGACGCCATCCATTCGTAGCTCATCAGGAGCACCGCCTGCGCGATGTTGAGCGAGGCGAAGGCGGGCTCGACCGGGAAGGTGACGATCTCGTCGGCGAGCGCGATCTCCTCGTTCATGAGCCCCCAGCGCTCGCGCCCGAACAGCAGGCCCGGGCCCTGCCCCGCCGCGGCACGGGCGCGCAGCGTCGCGGCCGCGTCGCGCGGACCGACGACGGTCTTCGGCAATCCCCTCGTCCGCGCCGTCGTCGCGTAGACGAAGCGGAGGTCGGCGACGGCTGCCGCGGTGGTGGCGTAGACG
>JAEZEK010000310.1 GCA_023417735.1 Pseudomonadota bacterium
TTGCAGGAGGAGGCGCCGAGCGCCGCGCCGGTGGCGCTGAGGACCGGGCGCGGGCGTCCGGTGCCCCTCGTTTCGCTTGCCGGCACGTCGGCGCAGGTGCCCCGGACCGTCTCCGGCATCGGCGAACTCGCCCGGGTGACGGGCGGCGGCTTCGTGCCGGGCTCCGTTCTCCTCGTCGGCGGCGACCCCGGCATCGGCAAGTCGACGCTCCTCATCCAGACGGCGGCAGCGCTCGCGCGCCAGGGCAAGCGCGTCGTCTACGTCTCGGGCGAGGAGGCGATCGACCAGGTGCGGCTGCGCGCCGAACGGCTCGGCCTGCGCGACGCCCCCGTGGAGCTCGCCGCCGAGACCCGCGTCGAGGACATCGTGGCGACCCTGGAAGCCGGGCCGCAGGTCGACTTCGTGGTGGCCGATTCGGTGCAGACGCTCTGGACCGAGCTGGTGGAGAGCGCGCCGGGCACCGTGACGCAGGTCCGCACCTCCGCGCAGGCCATGATCCGCTACGCCAAGAAGTCCGGCGCCTGCGTCGTGCTCGTCGGCCACGTCACCAAGGACGGCCAGATCGCCGGCCCGCGCGTCGTCGAGCACATGGTCGACGCCGTGCTCTATTTCGAAGGCGACCAGGGCCACCAGTTCCGCATCCTGCGCGCCGTCAAGAACCGGTTCGGGCCGGCCTCCGAGATCGGCGTCTTCGAGATGACCGGCAGCGGGCTCAGCGAGGTCGCCAATCCGTCCATGCTCTTCATCGGCGAGCGCGATTCCGGCAGCCCCGGCACCGCCGTCTTCGCCGGCATCGAAGGCACGCGCCCGCTCCTCGTCGAGGTCCAGGCGCTCGTCGGGGAGACCGCGCTCGGCACGCCGCGCCGCGCAGTCGTCGGCTGGGACCCGAGCCGGCTCGCCATGATCCTCGCCGTTCTTGAAGCGCGATGCGGGCTTCAATTCGGCAGTCACGATGTCTATCTGAACGTCGCCGGCGGGTTGCGGCTTTCCGAGCCTGCCGCCGACCTCGCCGTCGCCGCCGCGCTCGTCTCCTCCCGCGCCGGGGTGCCGGCGCCGCGCGAGACGGTCTATTTCGGCGAGGTCAGCCTGTCCGGCTCGGTCAGGCCGGTGGCTCAAACCGGCCTGCGCCTCAAGGAGGCCGAGAAGCTGGGGTTCAATCGGGCGATCCTGCCCGCGGGCGGAGGTGACGTGGAATGCTCGACACTGGCACTCCATCCCGTTACCACCCTCGCCGACATCGTCGCTGCGATCGCGGCGGGCCAGGCCCGCGCGCGGTCATCCGCCGCGTCGGACCGCTGAGGCTCGCTGCAGCGGTCGGCGGCTTGCTGGAGACTTCCTGAATGCCCTTCACGGTCCTCGACGGCATCCTGGTCGCGATCATGCTGGTTTCGGCGGCCTTGGCCATGATCCGCGGCTTCACGCGGGAGGTCTTCTCGATCGCCTCCTGGGTCGCCGCCGCGGCCGCCACCTATTTCCTCTGGGAGGACCTGCTGCCCTACGTGCAGCAGTACATCGACGACAAGAACCTCGCGCTCGGCGTCACCGTCGTCGCCATCTTCTTCGTCACGCTGCTCGTGGTCTCGCTGATCACGATGCGCATTTCCGACTTCATCCTCGATTCCAAGGCCGGCCCGCTCGACCGCACCCTGGGCTTCATCTTCGGCGCCGGCCGCGGTCTCGTCCTGGTCGTGATCGCTGTCCTCTTCCTCAACTTCTTCATCGCGCCGGACAAGCAGCCGCCCTGGATCTCCGACGCCCGCACCAAGCCGTGGCTCGATTCGATCGGCAACGACCTGCTCGCCGCCCTGCCCGAGGACCCGGAAGCGGAGATCATGGAGCGCCTGCGCGGCGAGGAGCCGACCGAGGTGCCCCGCACCGCCGAGGAGCCCGGCGCCGAGCCAGGCATCGCGGAGGACGACCAGAACGCGCTGGACCGGCAGCTTCGCTCGGGCCAGGGCCAGTAGGGAGCTCGCCATGCACGACTGGCCCGCCACACCGTTCGATGACGACAAGCTGCACGAGGAGTGCGGGGTCTTCGGCATCTACGGCCATGCGCAGGCGGCGGCGCTCACCGCGCTCGGCCTGCACGCCTTGCAGCACCGCGGCCAGGAGGCGGCCGGCATCGTCTCCTTCGACGGGCGCCAGTTCTGGAGCGAGCGGCACATCGGCCTCGTCGGCGACAATTTCACCAAGCCCGCCGTCATCGAGCGGCTGAAGGGCAACCGCGCGATCGGCCACAACCGCTATTCCACGACCGGTGCGCCTGTGCTCCGCAACGTCCAGCCCCTCTTCGCGGAGTTCGCCGGCGGCGGCTTCGCCGTCGCCCACAACGGCAACATCACCAACGCCCGCACGCTCCAGCGCATGCTGCAGCGGCGCGGCTCCATCTTCCAGTCGACCTCCGACACCGAGACGATCCTCCATCTGATCGCCACGAGCCAGCGCAGCCAGCTCGTCGACAAGCTCGTCGAAGCGCTCGCGCAGGTCGAAGGCGCCTTCTCGCTCGTCGCACTCACCGAGAAGAAGATGATCGGGTGCCGCGACCCGCTCGGCGTCCGGCCGCTCGTCCTCGGCGACCTCGACGGCTCCATGGTGCTCGCCTCGGAGAGCTGCGCCCTCGACATCATCGGTGCCCGCCTCGTGCGCGAGATCGAGCCCGGCGAGATGGTCGTCATCACCGACCACGGCATCGAATCGATGAAGCCGTTCCAGCCGAAGCCGTCGCGCTTCTGCATCTTCGAGCACGTCTATTTCGCGCGTCCCGATTCGCTCGTGGAAGGCACCAGCGTCTACGAGGTGCGCAAGCGCATCGGCGCCGAGCTCGCCCGCGAATCGCCGGCCGACGCCGACGTCATCGTGCCGGTGCCGGATTCCGGGACGCCCGCCGCGATCGGCTTCGCGGAGGCGAGCGGCATCCCCTTCGAGCTCGGCATCATCCGCAACCACTATATCGGCCGGACCTTCATCGAGCCGACCGACTCGATCCGCCACATGGGCGTGAAGCTCAAGCACAACGCCAACAGCGCGATCCTGAAAGGCAAACGCGTAGTTCTCGTCGACGATTCGATCGTGCGCGGCACGACCTCCGTGAAGATCGTGCAGATGGTGCGCGACGCCGGCGCGGACGAGGTGCACATGCGGATCGCGAGCCCGCCGCCCACCAATCCCTGCTTCTACGGCGTCGATACGCCGGAGAAGTCGAAGCTGCTGGCCTCGCGCATGTCGATCGCCGACATGGCCGAGTTCATCCGCGTCGACAGCCTCGCCTTCCTCTCCCTCGACGGGCTCTACCGCGCCGTCGGCGAGGAGGGGCGGAACCCCCTCGCCCCGCAATATTGCGACGCCTGCTTCACCGGCGAGTACCCCGCGCGCCTGACGGACCACGAGAACCGCGGCGAGGTGCGCCACCTCAACATCCTCGCCGAGTCGGCCTGATGGCGGAGCAGGTGCTTCGCGACCGGGTCGCCGTCGTCACCGGCGCCTCGCGCGGGATCGGCTATTTCGCGGCCAAGGCCTTCGCCGCGGCCGGCGCGCACGTGCTCGCGGTCGCCAGGACCGTGGGCGGGCTCGAGGAGCTCGACGACGAGATCAAGGCCGCCGGCGGCGCGGCGACGCTCGTGCCGCTCGACCTCACCGACCATGCCGGCATCGACCGCCTCGGCGCGGCGATCTTCGAGCGCTGGGGCAGGCTCGACGTCCTGCTCGCCAATGCCGGCGTGCTCGGGCAGCTCTCGCCGCTCGGCCACGTCTCGCCCAAGGTCTGGGACGAGGTCATGGCCGTGAACGTGACCGCCAACTGGCGCCTGATCCGCTCGTTCGACCCGCTCCTGCGCCGATCCGACGCCGCCCGCGCCATCTTCCTGACCTCCGGCGCGGCGCAGAACTGCCGGCCGTTCTGGGGGCCCTATTCGGTCTCCAAGGCGGCGCTCGAGGCGCTCGCGCGTACGTATGCCGCCGAAAGCCGCAAGACGGCGATCCGGGTCGCGCTGGTCAATCCGGGCCCGATGCGGACTGCAATGCGCGCCAAGGCGATGCCGGGCGAGGATCCGGCCACCCTGCCCCACCCGTCCGAGATCGCACCCGAGCTCGTGCGGATCGCCGCGCCGGGATACGATCGCTTCTTCTCACGTTTCGACTTCGCCAGCGGCGCCTTTCTCGATCTCGCCGACACGATCTGACCTGCCGCCATTCGCGGGCGCGGGCCGGAGTTCGACGGGCCAGCGACGGATGCCGTGCAGGCTCCGCCCACCGACCGCGAAGGAACCCTGATGAAGCCCGTGTCAGTGCCGCCCTTCGCGGAGTTCGTGACGCTCGTCGCGCTGATGATGGCCGTCACCGCGCTCGGCATCGACAACGTGCTCCCGGCTTTCGGCCCGATCGGCGAGGATTTCGGCGTCGCGGACGAGAACCGCCTGCAGTTCATCGTCTATTCCTACATGATCGGCTTCGGCGTGATGCAGCTCGTCTACGG
>JAEZEK010000132.1 GCA_023417735.1 Pseudomonadota bacterium
CGTCCAGGAAGGCGATCCCGACGGCGAACGCGCCCACGGCCCCGATCCCGGTCCAGATCGTGTAGGCCGTTCCGAGCGGCAACGTCCGCATGGAATAGGCCAGCAAGGCGAAGCTCGCCAGCATGGCGGCGAGCGTGACGGCCGACGGGACCAACCGGGTGAAGCCGTGCGACTGCTTCATGGCGAAGGCCCAGACGACTTCGAACAGGCCGGCAAGGAACAGCGAGAACCAGGCCAACGCGACCTCCCCAGAAAGGCCGGGCCGTCCCGGGCTTGTGCCCCCGAGGGGTGAGGTCGTGGCCTCGCGTCGGATTCTAGTCGGCCGTTGCCAGGCTTCAATACGCCGGCCCGCACCGCGGCCCGCGACCGGAATGCGGCCCCGCGAACGGCTTGCAGCGGCGCGCCGCATCGGGCTGCTGCCGGTCGTGGTTCAGGCTTGCGGCAACCCGCCCGGCGGCAAGATGCTTGAGCGGAATGTTTGAGAAGAATGGCGGGAGTGACGGGGCTCGAACCCGCGACCTCCGGCGTGACAGGCCGGCACTCTAACCAACTGAGCTACACCCCCCGCGGGTGCTCCGGGAAGGCTTGGCTCCCCGGCAGCGGTGCGGCGGAGATAGGATGGTGCCGCCCCCCTGTCAAGCGCGATACGCGGGCGGGCAAGTCCTTTGCCGGAACACTCTTTCTGTCGGCGCCGGGAGCCGTTATCACGAGCCCTGCCCCTCCCTTGCGCCGGTGACCACCGCCCTTGCTGGATCTCCTCTATCTTTCGATCCTCATCGGCGCGGTGCTGATCGCAGTCGCGATCCTGAGCAGCCTCGCGGCGCGGCGGTTCGGGGCGCCCCTGCTGCTCGTCTTCCTGCTCGTCGGCCTCGCCGCCGGCGAGGACGGGCCCGGGCTCGAATTCGACAATGCCGAGCTCGCCTATGCGATCGGGACGGTCGCACTCGCCATCATCCTCTTCGACAGCGGGTTCGGGACGCGGCTTTCGACGATCCGCGCGGCCGCCCTCCCCGCCTTCGTGCTGGCGACGGTGGGCGTGCTGCTGACGGCGGGCCTCCTCGCCGTGGCTGCGGTCGCCCTCTACGGCTTCGGCTGGCTGGAGGCGCTCCTTCTCGGTGCGATCGTCAGCTCCACGGACGCGGCCGCGGTGTTCTTCCTGCTCAGGGTGGGCGGCATCCGCCTGCGCGACCGCGTCCGCTCGACGCTCGAGATCGAGTCCGGCTCGAACGACCCGATGGCGGTCTTCCTCACCATCACGCTGGTGGAGCTGATCGCAGCGCAGTCCGGCCTCGGCGATGCCGGCGGCGAGCTCGTCGTCGCCTTCTTCACCCAGATGGGGCTGGGGCTCGCCATGGGCCTTGCCGGCGGCTACTTGCTCGTCCGCCTCATCAACCGGCTCGACATGGATGCCGGGCTCTACCCGGTCATCGTGCTCGCCGCCTCGCTCAGCCTGTTCGCGCTGACCGGCCTCCTGCAGGGCAGCGGCTTCCTCGCGGTCTACGTCGCCGGCCTCTATGCCGGCAACCGGCGCCTGCAGAAGCTCGCCTCGCTGCAGCGCTTCCAGGAGGGGCTGACCTGGCTCGCGCAGATCGTCATGTTCCTGGCGCTCGGCCTGCTCGCGACGCCGTCCGAGTTCCCCGCCATCGCGCTCCCGGCCGCGATTCTCGCGCTCTTCCTGATCTTCGTCGCGCGCCCCGTCGGCGTGTGGCTCTGCCTCCTGCCCTTCGACTTCTCCAAGAGCGAAACCGCCTTCATCTCCTGGGTCGGGCTGCGCGGCGCGGTCTCGATCCTGCTCGCGATCCTGCCGCTCGCGGAGATGCTCCCGAACGGGCAGGTCTTCTTCAACACCGCCTTCCTGATCGTCATCGCCTCGCTCGTCGTCCAGGGCTGGACCATCCGGCCGATGGCGACCCGCCTCGGCCTGGTCGTGCCGCCCGCCATCGAGCCGGTCGAGAAGGTCGAGCTCGACCTGCCGGGCCGCAGCACGCACGAGCTGATCGTCTACCGCGTCACGCCCGAGAGCCCGGTCGCCAGGGGCGAGCGCATTCCGCGCTGGGCGCGGCCGTCGCTCGTCGTCAGGAACGGCCAGTCCTACCGCTTCGCCTATGCCGGGCGGATCGAGCCGGGCGACTACCTCTACATCTTCACCTCGCCCCGGTACGAGCCGCTGCTCGACCGGCTGTTCGCCAGCCCGGCCACGCTGCAGCCGGCCGACGAGGAGTTCTTCGGGGCCTTCGCCGTCGACCCGACGCACACGCTGGGCGAGCTGCAATCGGCCTACGGCGCCAGGATCGGGGCGGCCGCGCCGGAGACGACGATCGGCGATTTCATCAGGGGCCGGCTCAGCGGCCATGCCGAGGTGGGCGACCGCGTGGCGTGCGGGCCGATCGACCTGATCGTGCGCGAGATCAACCAGGACGGCCAGCCGACCAGCGTCGGCCTCGCGCTCGAGCCGGAGCCCGCCGGCATGGCGCAGTCGCCTCTCCTGCGCAACATCGTCGAGATCACGCAGATGGGGCGGCAGCGGCTCGACCGGATCCGGAGCGCCGTCCGCCCGCGCAAGGGGAGCGCCGGCCCGGCGCCCGAGGATCCGCCGCGCCCGCCGGAGCCGTGACGCGTGGTGGGCGGTGACGGGTTCGAACCGCCGACCCCCTGGGTGTAAACCAGGTGCTCTTCCAGCTGAGCTAACCGCCCGTCGCGCCTCCCGCTCTAGGCGGGGCGCACGGCCAAGACAAGCATAACGAAAACGGCCCCGCTCCGCGAGCGAGGCCGAAACCTTCGATCGGCGCGGCCGATCAGCCGTTCACGGCGTCCTTCAGGCCCTTGCCGGGCTTGAACTTCGCCTGCTTGGAGGCCTTGATCTCCATCGGCTCGCCGGTCTGCGGATTGCGCCCGGTGCTGGCAGCCCGCTCGGCAACGACGAAGTTGCCGAAGCCGAGGATGCGAACTTCCTCGCCCTTCTTCAGCGTGTCGGTGATGCACTCGAAAACCGTCTCGACGGCCTGGTTGGCAGCCGACTTCGACATTCCGGTCTTGTCCGCCACGGCGGTGGCAAGGTCGCCCTTGTTCATCCTCGTTCTCCTTTTTTGCTGCGAGACCGTTTGCGTTCCCCCCTAGCCGCGCCGCGCGGCAAGGCGCAACAGCGGCCCTCATTCAGCCTCAGCAAGCCTGAAAACCCCGGAAATCCGGCAAGTGCAACAAAAAAAGCCGCCCGGAGTTCCGGGCGGCCCCTTTTTTCACATGTGTTGCCGGTCAGTGCGCGACCATACCGGCGGCCGCGTCCTCCTCCGCGACGAGCGGCTTGGCCGGCCCCTCCTCGGGCTCGGTCCACTCGATCGGCTCGGGCGCCGCGACGAGCGCGTGCTTGATCACCTCGTCCATCCGCGCGACCGGGATGATGTCGAGCCCGCTCTTCACGTTGTCCGGGATCTCGGCGAGATCCTTGGCGTTGTCCTCGGGGATCAGGACCGTCTTGATCCCGGCCCGGAGCGCCGCGAGCAGCTTCTCCTTCAGCCCGCCGATCGGCAGCACCCGGCCGCGGAGCGTGATCTCGCCCGTCATCGCCACGTCCTTGCGCACCGGGATGCCGGTCATGACCGAGACGATCGCCGTCACCATGGCGATGCCCGCCGACGGGCCGTCCTTCGGCGTCGCCCCCTCCGGCACGTGGACGTGGATGTCCCGCTTGTCGAAGAGCGGTGGGCGGATGCCGAAATCGACCGCCCGCGAGCGCACGTAGGATGCCGCCGCCGAGATCGATTCCTTCATGACGTCGCGCAGGTTGCCGGTGACGGTCATCTTGCCCTTGCCGGGCATCATGGCGCCTTCGACGGTCAGGATCTCGCCGCCGAACTCGGTCCAGGCGAGCCCGGTGACGACGCCGACGCGGTCCTCGAGCTCCGCCTCGCCGTAGCGGTAGCGCGGCACGCCGAGATAGTCGCCGAGCGTCTCCTCGGTCACCTTGATGGTCTTCTTGTCCGAGGTCAGCAGCTCCTTCACCGCCTTGCGGGCGAGCGTCGCGAGCTCGCGCTCGAGGTTGCGCACGCCGGCCTCGCGGGTGTAGCGCCGGATGACCTGGCGCAGCGCGCCTTCCTCCACCTCGAACTCGCCGGCGCGCAGGCCGTGGTCCCGCTCCGACTTCGGAAGCAGGTGGCGGTGCGCGATCTCCACCTTCTCATCCTCGGTGTAGCCGGCGATGCGGATGAGCTCCATCCGGTCCATCAGCGGCGCCGGGATGTTGAGCGTGTTCGCCGTCGTCACGAACATCACGTCCGAGAGGTCGTACTCGACCTCCAGGTAGTGGTCCATGAAGGACGAGTTCTGCTCCGGATCGAGCACCTCGAGGAGCGCCGACGACGGGTCGCCGCGGAAGTCCATGCCCATCTTGTCGATCTCGTCGAGCAGGAAGAGCGGGTTGGACTTCTTGGCCTTGCGCATCGACTGGATGACCTTGCCGGGCATCGAGCCGATATAGGTGCGCCGGTGGCCGCGGATCTCGGCCTCGTCGCGCACGCCGCCGAGCGACATGCGCACGAACTCGCGGCCGGTCGCCTTCGCGATCGACTTCCCGAGGGAGGTCTTGCCGACGCCCGGAGGGCCGACGAGGCACAGGATCGGCCCCTTCAGCTTGTTCGCGCGGCTCTGGACGGCGAGGTACTCGACGATCCGCTCCTTGACCTTCTCAAGGCCGTAATGGTCGGCGTTCAGCACCTCTTCGGCGAAACGCAGGTCGTTGCGCACCTTGGAGCGCTTCTTCCAGGGGATGCCGAGCAGCCAGTCGAGGTAGTTCCGCACCACCGTCGCCTCGGCCGACATCGGGCTCATCTGCCGAAGCTTCTTGAGCTCCGCCTCGGCCTTCTCCTTGGCTTCCTTGGAGAGCTTCGTCTTGCCGATCCGGTCTTCCAGTTCGCGCAGCTCGTCGCGGCCCTCCTCGCCGTCGCCGAGCTCCTTCTGGATCGCCTTCATCTGCTCGTTCAGGTAGTACTCGCGCTGCGTCTTCTCCATCTGGCGCTTGACGCGCGAGCGGATGCGCTTCTCGACCTGGAGGACGGAGATCTCGCTCTCCATCATGCCGAGCACCTTCTCCAGGCGGTCGGAGACCGAGGTCAGGGCGAGGATGTCCTGCTTCTCGGGGATCCGGACCGCGAGGTGCGAGGCGATCGTGTCGGCGAGCTTGGAATAATCCTCGATGTTGGCGACCGCGGAGAGGACCTCCGGGCTCACCTTCTTGTTGAGCTTCACGTAGTTCTCGAACTCGCTCACCACCGAGCGCGCGAGCGCCTCGACCTCGACCTCCTCGCCGAGCGTCTCCGGCAGCACGCGGGCCTCGGCCTCGTAATAGTCCTGGCGGTCGCGGTAGCGCACGATCTGCGCGCGGTCGCGACCTTCCCCGAGCACCTTCACGGTGCCGTCCGGCAGCTTGAGGAGCTGCAGCACGGAGGCGAGCGTTCCGATCTCGTAGATGCCCTCGGGCGCGGGGTCGTCGTCGCCGGCGTTCTTCTGGGTGGCGAGCAGGATCTGCTTGTCGACGCGCATGACCTCTTCGAGCGCGTTGATCGACTTTTCGCGGCCCACGAAGAGCGGCACGATCATGTGGGGAAAAACCACGATGTCGCGGAGCGGGAGGACGGGATGGACCTCCTCCCCGGACGGGACACCGATCAGGCGCGTTTTCTCGGTCATGGGTTTTCCTTTGAATCTCGCGGAGGACCGATGAATCGGCCCCTGCGATTCGGAGTGTAGAGAGGGCTCGCTCCCGAGAACACCGGCTCCTGGGTCGGAGCGCGGTCTGGCCGAGCGGTCGGTGCTGACGCGAGCCTTGCGTTGCGGCTTAGGTGGAAACCGCGGGCACCCAAGTCAAGTGCGCCCCCCCCGCGGGCGGGCGCGGGG